>JACRIV010000083.1 GCA_016220005.1 Deltaproteobacteria bacterium | reverse complement strand
GTGGTGATCATCTTCACGAACTCGGCGGCGAGGTCGACATTGGACATCTCCAGGGAGTTCGCGGTGATCGTCCCCTTTCCGGACGTGGCGGGCGGTCCGATGATCGGCTCCCCCGATTCGACCGACTGGGAGAAGAGGTTCTTCCCCTGCTTGGTCAGGCCCGACGCGTTCTTGAAGTCGGCGAGGAAGATCTGGTAGAGGTTCAGCGTCTGGCCGTTCGTGAAGATACCGGTGATCAGCCCGCTCTGGTTGATGGAGATGTTGCGCAGGCCTCCCAACGTGTACCCGTCCTGCTTTTGGTACGACACCGCGGAGGGCGCGCCGTACTGCGTGATGCCGTTGCGCCCGGTCCCGCCGGCGGCAATGGCATCGCCGAAATTGAACCCGATCACTTGTCCGGGGGTGGCGCCGCCGGTGAAGTCGAAGGTCAGCTGGCTGATGCTCTGGGATTGAAGCAGGCCGGCGGTCGTGAAGCCCAGCGTCCCGCCGGCGCCGATCTCCATCTGCACGCCGGCCGTCCCGCCGGCGATGTCGGCCCCGTCCGCCGTGACGTGGAACTCCCACGAGTTTCCGCCGGCCTTCCGGAAGTAGATGTTCAGCAAGTGGGAGTTGCCGAGGCTATCATACACGGTCACCGAGGTGGAGAAGTTGGAGGTCGCGTTGGCGTTGGTGGCGCTGAAGGGCAGCACGGGGGGAGTCACCCGCGAGTCGATGTTGGCGGCCACGATGACACCGGAGCCCGGGTTCACGCCGTCCCGGGTGGCTTGGGGAGGAGCGGTGGACGAGCCGATGGAGATGTCGACCACGCTGCCTACGGCCTGCCCGGTGTTGTCCACCACCTTTCCTTGCAGGCGCAGCCCTTCCGGGTTGACCAGGTATCCCGACTGGTCGAAATGGAAGTTCCCCGCGCGGGTGTAGAACTGCCCGGTCTGGTCCTTCACGACGAAGAACCCCGCGCCGTCGACCGCCAGGTCGGTGACGTTCTCCGTGGTTTCGAACGATCCCTGCTGGAAGATGGTGTCGACCCGGCTCAGTTGCACGCCGCGGCCGATCTGCGACGAGGATCCCAGGCTCTGGGAGAGGATGTCCGAGAAGATCGGCCGTCCGGACTTGAATCCCGTCGTGTTCACGTTGGCGATGTTGTTGCCGAGGATCGACATGGCGTTGCCGTAAGCGGTGAGGCCGGTAACGCCGGAGAACAAGGAACTGAGAAGACTCATGATGACCCTCCTTTGGTGGTCGTCCGGGGCCGTCCGTCGGTCGGGCCCCGCGGGCTATCCTCTGTCTTAAGGAGGTCCAGCCCGGTCCGGATTGTTGTCTTACGCGATCACTGCGCTGTCTATGTTCGTGAACACCCTTTCGTTCGGAGCTCCGGCGCCCATTGCGGTGACGACGGTCCGGTTGGGAACGTTGACGATCAGGGCCACGTTGCCGAGCAGGATCAGGGAGTCTTTTCCTCCCTTTTCCCCGGCCGCGCGCACCGCCTCCGAGAGCCGCCGGCGGTCCTCTTCGCCGATGTGGATCCCGCGCCTGGCCAGGCGCTCGGAGGCGTGCGCCGAGAACGCCACCTCGCCGGCCCGCGCGAGCTCGCCGGCGAATCCGCCCGGCGGGGCGCCGTGCGGCGCGGGGGATCCGGCAGGCCGTGCGGCGGCGGCCGCAGGGGGCCGCAGAATCCCGAAGTCGATCGGATGGGTCATGGATTACCACCTCCTTTCCATAAGGCGATCTGGGAGAACGGGACGGGGATCCCCGCGATGTATGCCGTGGGAGTGTCCCCGAGGGAGACGCCGGTGACGGGTCCTTCCATGTAAGACGTGGACGGCACCGCCTTTCCGCTTCCATCGAGGGCCGTTACGGTGAAATGGTAGGTCCCCGGGGGAGCGCCGGCTCCTCCTGCCAGGGTACCGTCCCAGGTGAAGGGGTGCTCGCCCGCGGAGAGGCGGCCCAGGTCGATCGTGCGCACGACCGTTCCCGCGGAGTCGGTGATCGCAACGCTGGTTGCGGCCGCGTCCCCGTCGAGCTTGAAGAGGCCACGCTGTCCGCTCGCATCGGAAATCAGGCTGTCTCCGATCCCCCGGGCGGTCTTCCCGACCGCCTGGAGGAGCGAAAACTTCCCCTGCTCCTCGAGGATGGCCTTCATCTGGGCGAACCCCTCGCTGATCTGCTGCATCTGCTCGAGGCTGGAGAACTGGGCGAGCTGGGCGGTGAACTCCTTGTTGTCCACCGGGTTCTCCGGGTCCTGGTACCGGAGCTGGGTCACCAGGAGTTTCAGGAAGTCGTCCTTCCCCACCACCGAGCCGTTCGCCTTCTTCTGTTCCGTGTTCGGTGGGATGTATCTCGTGATCGTGTCGGGAATCTGCATCTTTCCAATCTCCTCTCGGACCCCTTACACTCAGGCAATCCAGTGGGCGGTTGCGCCGGGAGCGGCTCCCGGGGTTCTTTCCGTTGCGGGCGCAGCCGCGGGAATCGCCGTCTCTTCCCGGTGCTTCCGTCCCGCCTTGCCTTCCTCGCCTCGTTCCATCGTGAACCCGCCCCGGCTTTCTCTCCCCGAATCCCCCGCAAGGGTGACCGTGTACGAAGAGAGCGTGATCCCGTTCGCCAGGAGCGCCTCGCGCAGCGCCGGCTCGTCGCGCAGCAGGATCGCCCGGGCCTCGGGGGTGTCGGCCGAAAGCCGCGCGTCCATCTGTCCGGCCTGGATCCGCAGGTCGATCTTCAAGCGGCCCAGGTGTTCCGGGGAGAGATGGATCTCCACCTTGTGGGGCCCGTCCGCCAGGGGCGAGATTCGGACCGCGACCTGTTCCGAGAGGTGCTTGAAGTCGGGGGGCGCTTGCGGCGCCGGCGTTTCCGGCCGCATCCCCGCGGGCGCCGCGTGCGGCGCCTTGCCGGCCCCTCCCCACGGCGGAGCGGGGGAGAGGGATTCCGCGAAGGCCGGGTTCTTCGGGCGCGCCCGCGGGGAGAGATCCGCCGATTCCCCGGACTTCGGCGGCGCCTGGACCGGTACGGGCTCCTTGCGGGCTCCCGCCGGCTCCGCGGCCTGGCCGGCGGGCTGGGCGCGCGGTGAGGTTTTCTTCGGCGCATCCGGGACGGCCTCGACCCGGGGGGCTGGCGCCGCTGCGATCTCCTGCGCCGCCGGGATCTCCCGTTTCAGGCCCTGCGCAGGGCTAGCATCCGTTTCGATTCCGTGGATCTTCGAAGCCTTCTCCTTCTTCGCGGGGGCCGCGGCCGGCGCGGCTTTCTCCTGCACGGCCGCCGGAGCACCCTTTTTCAGCGGGATCTGCGGCGCTCCCCCCTCCCGGGAGGAGGGAGCCGCTTCCGCCTGCCCCTCCCGTCCCCTGCCTTCCGCGGGGAGTCCCGGGAGCTCCTGCGTCCCGCGATCGGGAAGACGCGGGGCATGGATCTTGCCCTTGCGGGATTCTTCCCTTTGCACCTGCTGCGGCGCTCCCTCTCCCGGGTGGGCAACCTTCCCGCCGGCTCCTTGGAGCGGGACTTTCCCTCCGGATCCCGGGAGCGGGACCTTGCCGCCTGCGGCTTTCTCGGCGGGAGCGGCCGCCTTGGCGCCTGCGGGACCGGAAGTCTTCTGGGCGAACACCATGGCGGAGAGCGCCGCGGCGAAGCCGGGCTCGTCCGGCGCCCGTTTCTTCCGGGCCTGCTTCGGCCGTCCGGTCTTGCCGACGGCGGACTTGCGTGTGACTTTCGGTGCGGGGACCTGTCGGGTCATGTCAGTCCTTCTCCATTTTCTGGGCCACCGATGCCGCGAAGCCCGGTTCCATGCGGGCCAGGATCTTGGCCGCGTCCTTCTCCTTGAGTTCGCGCAGGATGAGGGCGGTCTCCCGCTCCCCCAGGATCCGGAGGCGCTTGGCCGCGTCCTCCGCCTCCATGGCGCGGAACACGCGGGCCAAGTACTGCCTCGCGGCCCGGCGCTCCTTATCGCGCTCGACCGCTCGCTTCGAAAGTTCGGCCAGCTTCCGGTCGAGGAGCGCGATCTGCTGCCGCACCTCCTCCTTCACCTTTTCCAGGAGCTTCCGTTCCTCCTGCAGCCGGAGGTCGGCCATGTCGAGGTCCCTGGCTCGTTTCGCGACGGATTCGGTCAGGGAATAGAGGTCCACCGCGGGGGATTTCGACGGGTACGAGGAAGGAGGGGGCGCCCCCTTTTCCTCGCTGTTCGCCGTAAAGGCGACCGT
>JACRIV010000080.1 GCA_016220005.1 Deltaproteobacteria bacterium | reverse complement strand
GGGAGGCGGGGAAGGGGGTGCCCGGGTGCCTGCCGGACAGCGCCCCGCGCTTGAGTCAGCGGACCACGCCGCAAGTGGTACAGGGTACAGACCCCCAGATCGGGGCCGCGTTCCATGTTTCCGACCACGTACGCCTCCAGGCGCGCGGGAGTGAGCTGCGGGTACGGTTTCCTGCCGTCAAGGCAGACGGAACGGATGTGCCCCCGGGAGATCGCGTCGATGACTTCCGACTCGCCGTGAAAACCGAATGCCGTGGCGTACGGGTAATCATAGGGGGTCGGGTTCTTCAGACCGGTTACAAGATAATAGAACCCCGCATCGGGAGAGAGGATGAACAGCCGTTCCCCCGAACCGGCAATCTGCACGAGGCTGCCGGCAGTGGCTTTGCTCCGGTCGTACTGGTCGGGGTCCATCAGGATGCCCCGGTAATGAGGAAGCGGTGAAATCCGATAATTGCCGGTCACGATTTTCCCGGCCGGGCCCTTGAGCGCCGCGCCCACTCCGATCGCCAGCGCCAGCGCCAGCCCCGCCTGGCTGAACCGGACGAAACGCTTGCCCGGCCCGGGGTTAAGACGGGGCCAGGAATACGACAGGCCGAGCAGGATCTCCGGGACGGCATAGTGCAGGTGATGACTATCCGCCCGCGGGAACACCCCGAGAAACGCAGCTCCGACGAACAGGAAAACCGTCGCGGCACGCCCCCGCTCCGCCCGTTCCGCTCGCAACAAGGCTGCTCCAAGCGCGCCAAACGTAAGGAAGGGAAGCAGAAACCGGATCGCCTCCCGGAACCGCCTGGCGGACCGGAAAACCTCCCGGATCGCCGCCGGATCGCTTAGTCCGTTGAAGTACGGCGTTCCCGCCAACCGAAGGTAGGTTTTCTTGTTCAAGAATCCGTATTCGAGAAATTTCCCGCTCCCGCCCGAGAACCACACCGGCGCCAGAAGCAACGCAGACGCAAGCAGGTAAGACGCCAGGATCACGGAGACGCCGACCCGAAGTTCCCGTTCGCCCGGCACGTTCCGTCCGGCAACGAAAGCGACCGACAGGAGGACGGCCGCCAGCGCATAAAGACCGATATTCTGCTTGGCCGCAAAACAGAGGCCCGCGGCAAATCCCGCCGCGGCCAGGAGGCCGGCCGGGACTTTGCGGTTCGCGCCGTCGGAGGCCCGTTTCTCCCGGGATTCCATCCAGGCGAGGACGGCGGCGAAGGATACCAGGAAAAAGATGTTCGCCATTGCGGCGTAGGGCGAATTCGTTTCGGGCGCGGCGAACACGACGAGAGCCGCCGCCAGGAAAAACGGGAAACCGCGCTCGGGGTTGAACATCCGCGATATCCGGCACGACAGAAGGACGGTCATCGCAAAGCAGAGCGCCATGAGAGCCCGGAGCGTCAGGACTTCCGTGCCGAGAAAGGCCGCAAAGGCGGAAGTGACGTAGACCGACAGCGGGGTCACCCCGAAGAAAACATCCCGGTACAAGGTTTCTCCCGATGAAACGCGGTGTACGACCTGGAGAAACCAGCCTTCGTCGGCAATCGTAACGCCCCGGGTGATCGTCACGAGGACGCCGAACGCAAAAAGGGCCAAACCGCCCGCAAACCACCGGACAATCCGGCATGTCGCCGACCGCCCGGCGATTCCCGCAAGGTGCGGCGACTCATTGAACATCGTCAAACCGCTCCCCCCCGAAGAGCTGGAACGGGAGAACGGCTCGCCAGACCGGCACCCGCTCGAGCCGGGCCTCCATCGCCGCGCCCCAACGGCGGTCCGCCAGGAACGGAGGAAGGAACCCGAACCGCTCCATCCTCACCCGGGACAAGGAGGCTCGCCGCATCGTGTCGAATATGGTCTTCCTCCGCATGCGGACGATCCCTCCGTCCCCTTCCCACGTCATTCGGGGCGTCAATAAAATCTGGACGTAATAAAGGAGGTTATACGGATTGGGCTCGAGAAACGCCAATCTCCCGCCGGGCTTGAGGAGGCGCGCCATCGCCTCGAAGCAGAGGTCCATGTCGTGAAGATGATGCAGGGTGAAAAACCCGATCACGGCGTCGAACCGTCCTTCGAGTTTCTTAGGAGGGTCCGCGATGTCCGCACAGTGGAGAAGGATCTCGTAACGCCCGCCGTGGAATTCCCGGAGGCGGTCCAGGAGAGCCCCGTTGAGGTCAAGCCCTTCCACCCTAGTCCCCCGCCGGGCCAGAATGTGCGTATAACGTCCCATCCCGCAGCCAACCTCCAGCACCCGATCCCCGGGGCCTATATCGGCAAAGCGCAACATCTCATCAACGTGCCTTTCCAGATACCGGGAGACCCTCGGCACCATGTTGGCCCTGGCCTGTCCTTCGTAATAAAGCCTCTGGCGCCGGTTATGCTCCGCCAGGGCGTCCCGGTCCATACGCCTGCCCATTCGCTTTCCTCGGTTGCGAAGATCATCCCGCTTCCTGGAGAGCACCCATCTGACGGCAAGGCATCCGGTCTTGAACCGTTTCCAGGAACTGTACGCAGAGGTCCCGGAACGACGGACCGACCGTTCGACGGGGATGGACGCGACGGGCAATCCCGCACACCCGATCATCGCGATGACGAAGGGGCGCCGCGCATCGATGGAGAGCAGGCGGGCCGCCATCTCCCGGCTCATCACGACGTACATCCCGGCATCCCGCGGCACACCGCACAGAAGGTGGAGCAACCCCTTGAACAGGAAGGAGGTGAGAAGACGCAACGGGCTCTCGTAACGGCCGCGCCGGCCGGCGAAGACCCCGGCGAACCCTTCCCCGAGCTTTTCCAGCAGCGCGGGGATCGCCTCGGGGGGGTCCTGGAGGTCCGCATCCATCACCGCGATCGCGTTCCCCCTCGCGCGGCGAAGCCCGGCCAGAACGGCCCGGTGCTGCCCGAGGTTGCGACCAAGCGACAGGACGGCCACACCCGGGTCGGCGGATGCCATCTCTTCGAGCACGGCCGGGGAGCCGTCCGGACAGCCGTCGTCCACGAAGATCATCTCGTACCGGAATCCCTTGGATTCCATCACCCGGCGAAGCCGGCCATGCAGCTCCCGGAGCGAATCGGCGTTGCGGTACACGGGGACGACGACGCTGATATCCATGGCGCCGTGGGAATCCCCTCCGTGCGTCATCGCCGGGCTTCCTCCAACCCGTATTCACGGGCGTGAAGCCGAAGCCAGGCAACCGTCTTTTCCAGGCCGAGGCGGAGCGCATGACGCGGTCTCCACCCGAGCATGTCCCCCGCCTTGCGGATATCGGCGACCCAGTTTGTGGTGTCGGACGGGCGTGCCGGATATTTCCCGAGCTGGACCCGGATTTCCCTGCCCGTGACCGCTTTCACCATATCGACGACTTCCTCGTTGGCCCATTGCTCTCCCGATCCGATGTTCAGGATTTCTCCATCGATGCCGCCCGATTTCAGGGCGAGCAGGCAAGCCTCCACCACGTCCTCGACGAAAATGAAATCGCGCCGGTACCCGGGCGGCGTCAGCGCCATTTCATCGCCGGAACAGGCGGCCTTCACGGCCGTGGGAATGAGGCGTGCGGGAGCCTCCCAGTATCCATACACCGAAAACGGGCGCAATATCACCACGGGCAACCGGGATGCCCGGGCAAACTGCCGGCACAGGATCGATGCGGCCGCCTTCGTCGCTCCGTAGTAGGTCACGGGCGCGGTGCCGTCGCATTCCTTGATAGGCCTGTTCTTCGGCCCGTATTCCGAAGAGCCGCCCATGTGAACGAACCGCCGGCAGTCCAGCGGCGCCGTGGCCTCAAGCAGGTTGACCGTCCCCAGGACATTGCATTTCAGAATTTCATCCCGGTCCTGATGGGCAGGGGACACCCCGCATGCAGCGAGATGGAAGACGGCCTCCGGTCGGACCGAGCGCACCGTCTTCCGAACCATTGCGCGCTCGCCCAGGTCCACGGAATGCAGCACAAGATCGGGAACCATCTCCTCGATCCGCCATAATCGGGTGCCCGGGCGGATGATCGCATGGACTTCCGCCCCCCCGGTCACGAGCTCCCTTGCCAGGTTGGCACCGATGAAGCCGGCGGCGCCGGTAACGAGGACCCGGATGCCTCTCAGGGTATTCATTCAGGCATGTTCCTCGACGGGGGACAATGCGGCCGTCCAGGCGGAAACGGCATTCTCGAGATCCATCCGGTCCCGTTTCACCGTCTCGGCGGGCCTGAACCGGGCGAACCGGATCGCCTCGGACAGGCGGGGAATCTCGACCGCCGGGTCCCGGCCCCGAATGTCCCGGTGGAACGAACGGCGCAGGAAGCTGAACCGGCAACCGAGCCTCGCCATTTCGCCGATCAGCAGGCGGCACGGGATGGGGTGGCCGCGATCCGGCAGGGTCAGCCCGGCGAAACCGAACGGGACATCGAATGCGGCCCGGACGCGCTCCACCGTCCCATCGGCCACGGAGGAGAAGATATTCGGGGTTCTCCGCCCGATGGCCAGGTCATTCAGGCCGACGTAGACGCGCGACAGCGGCAGGCGGGAGAATTCCTTCGCCGATGCCACGGCCGCCACGGTCTCGATCAATATCCCGACCCCGCAGCGGCCGCGGACTTTTTCCAGGACATCCTCGACATCCTCGACCGTCCGGACCATGGGAAGGAGGATCTCGTCGGCGCCCGCTTCGATGGCCTGCTCCACCTCGACGGCCGTTGTTTCACCGTAAGCGTTGACCCGGCAGATGACCGTTGCCTCGATGCAGCCCCTGACCCTTCGCAGATCTTCCGGCGTGTCCCGGTTGATCTGCGTGTCGGCGAATCTCTGCCGGGTTTCCTTTCCCGCGTACTCCCAGTCGACGATGACCCCGTCGGCTCCCCCCGCCACGGCCCGGGTTATGAACGCCGTATCGGTGGAGAACAGGAACAGGGAGAATCTCTCTCTCATTCATCCCCCTTCCGGCACACCGCCAGCAGGGATGAACCCCAGGGCCATGGGATGAAATCACCCCATCTCGCTTCCAGGCTGTTGATCCGGGAGAACACGGCGTTCATGAACGCCGGCGGACGTTCCTCGATGTCGTGCCGAACCACGCCCGATCTGTCGAGCAGGCGTGCCGCCACGACAAGGGGAAAAAGGAAAAACTGGTAGTATCCGATTTCCTGCACGTGAAGCGACGCGTTTTCGACGGCATCGACAAGTCCCCGGCGCGTGTACCGCCGAAGATGGCCGGCCGCCTCGTCCCTGCGGCTCCACATCCAGGGCATTGCCGGCGCCGTGATGAGGGCCACTCCCCCCGGACGCAGCAGCCGGCGCACCTCGGAGAGGAGAAGGCGATCGTCCACATGCTCCATGACATCAAGCATCAACACCGCGTCGAAGGCGTTATCCGCCAGCGGCAGGCGGGTCGCTTCCCCCTGAACCAGCCAGGACCCGGGCAGCGCCTGCCGCGTGCGCCGTAACCCTTCCGGCCGCACGTCCATTCCGACGACCCGGCCCATGCCCATCCCTTCGAGGATTTCCAGCATCAGGCCCGTTCCGCACCCGATGTCCAGGATGAGCCGATCCTTCCCCTCCATATGTCTGTTCAGAAGCCGCCTGACCAGTGCCTGCCGGCCTGCGAACCAGAAGTGCCACCGTTCCATCCGGGACAGGCGCGCCAGGCGTTCCGCTCCGAATGATCGGACCGGTTTATCCAGCTCGGGTCGTGACAAGTATCTTTTCAGTTTCCGACAGGGCTTGTACAACTTGTAGAAGGGATACAAGGCATAGAACGCGGGCAAACTGTAATTGACCGACATCTTCTGAACGGCGGCGCCCCTCGCGATCCTCCCCTTCTTATATTCCTTCCAGATTTGATACCTGTAATCATACATCATGTAGTGTCCTTCGAATTTCCCGATATCAATATTCTTCTTCTCGGGATTGCAGACATAATCGGACATCAGATAAATCGTGTCATCGATGTGAGCCAAAATCCTGGCGTTCACATTCGACCGCTGATCCGGGTGCACCCGGAATGAAGACAACGGTTCATTGATGTAGGCAAAGTTCCCCTGCTCCAACAGGTGAAACCACATTTCGAGATCGACGAGCTGCTTGTACCTCGTGTCGAAACACCGACCTGCGTGCTTCTTCCGGAACATCACGGCCGAAGGCTCTCCGACAAGGTTTTGCTGGGAATAGATACAGGCCTTGGTAACTTCCGCCCCGTCGATCACTTCTTTATCCTTGAAATGCGATAACACTTTTAATATCTCGCTGCCGGGGTCGATGACGTTCCTGGCCGACGCGACGAGCGATATCGAATGGTCCGCGTCAAGAACATCCACCATCTGCATCAGGGCGTCTTTCGAGCAAAACAGGTCGTCCCCGAACAAGTATTTGATATATTCTCCCCGCGCTTTCCGAAGACAGCGATTCCAGTTCTGCACCATCCCGACGTTTACCGGATTCACCTCGAAAATAATCCTTTTGTCTTCCGCGGCATATCGGGCAACAAGTTCTTTCGTATCGTCGACCGAACAGTCATCGATTATTATCAGCTCGAAATCCGTGAAGCTTTGATTCAGGACGGAATCGATCGCCTGGGGCAGAAATCTGGCATAGTTGTAAGTGGGGATACAGACGCTGACCTTGGGTTTATCCAAGACCTCTCCCTGCCCGAAGGATTGCGCAACGGTGACGGACGACCGGTGCTTCATGACCGCGCGCGAATACCAATTCAATCATACCGACCGGCTATTTCACCATGAAATTTTTCCCTTCGGAGCGGTCGGCCGTTGAAGGGGAGCCGACCCCTATCGGTTCAGGGGACCTTCACGGGCAGGGATATACCAGCGTGAACAGGGTGGCGCTCGGGCGGGGGCGCTGCGATGGGCGGGCAGATTGGGAGATATAGCTCAGCCGCCTGTATTTTTCCGTTCAAATCCAAGAAAATTGCATCTAAACCGGTGTGATCCCGACCCTCCCTCCGAAGGAAGAGGCGGGGAGAGGGGATTGCACCGCCCGGTGCGGCATCCGGGGGGAACCTATGAGGAGACCATGAAAATAGGGGTCGTAAAAGAGATCCGGGAAGGGGAAAGGCGGATCGCCCTTGTCCCCGAGTCGTGCAGGAAGCTGGTGCAGGCGGGCATCCAGGTGGCGGTGGAGAGCGGCGCCGGCGAAGGGGCGTTCTTCCCCGACGAATCCTACCGCGAGGCGGGCGCCGGGATCGAGAACGACGTGGCCGGTCTCCTTTCGAGCGCCGACTTCGTACTTAAGGTGCAGCCTCCCGACTTCAACCAGGCGCAAGGCAGGCACGAGGCGGACATGATGCGGGAGGGGGCGATGCTCCTCGGCACGCTGGCGCCGACGCGCTATCCCGACGTGGTGGAGAAGCTCGCGGCCCGGAAGATCAGCGCGTTCTCCACCGACCGGATCCCGCGCATCAGCAGGGCGCAGTCCATGGATACGCTCTCCTCCATGGCCAACATCGCCGGGTACAAGGCGGTGCTGATCGCCGCCAACCTGCTGCCGAAATACTTCCCGATGTTCATGACCGCGGCCGGCACGGTGCTTCCGGCGAAGGTTTTCGTGATCGGCGCGGGGGTGGCGGGGCTGCAGGCCGTCGCCACGGCGCGGCGCCTGGGCGCGGTCGTGGAGGCCACCGACACGCGCCCGGTCGTCAGGGAGCAGGTGGAGAGCCTGGGGGCGCGCTTCGTCGGTGTCGAGACCGCCGAGAGCGCGGAGGACACCTCCGGTTACGCCAGGGAGCTTTCCCAGGAGTTCTACCGGAAGCAGGCGGAGCTCCTCGGCGAGCGGTGCGCCGCCGCCGACGCGGTCGTCACGACGGCGCTGATCGGGGGCGTGAAGGCGCCCCGGCTCATCTCGGCGGAGATGGTGCGGGCGATGAAGCCGGGCTCGGTGATCGTGGACCTGGCCGCCGAGGGGGGCGGCAACTGCGAGCTGACCCGGCCCGGGGAAACTGTCGTGGAGGGCGGCGTCACGATCTGCGGGCCGCTCAACCTGCCGGCGGAGCTGCCGTGGCACGCGAGCACGCTTTACTCGCGCAACCTTGTCGCGTTCGTGCTGGCTTTCTGGAAGGAGGGGCAGTTCCATATCGACCTCGAAGACGAGATCATCCGCGGCGCGCTGGTGACACACCGGGGCGAAGTCCGCGGCGAAAAAGGAGGAACGGTCGCATGACCCCCGATCTCGAGCTTTCCCTGTATGTCTTCGTGCTGGCGACGTTCCTCGGGTTCGAGTTGATCCGCCGGGTGTCGCCGCTCCTGCACACGCCGCTGATGTCGCTCACCAACGCGATCTCGGCCATCGCGGTGGTCGGCTCGATCCTGGTGGCCGGCGAGCAGAAGACAGATCTTTCCACCGTCCTCGGCACCCTGGCGGTGGCCTGCTCGATGATCAACATCGTCGGCGGCTATCTCATCACCTACCGCATGCTGCGGATGTTCAGGAAGAGCGGGAAGGACAAGACATGATCGACCAGGTCATCCCCCTGGTCTACCTGGCCGCGGCGGCTTCGTTCGTCCTGGCGCTCAAGTGGCTCTCCGCCGTCAACACGGCGCGCCGCGGAGTGATCGTCGGCGTAGCGGGGATGGCGCTGGCGGTGTGCGGGACGCTGCTCAAGCCCGAGATCGTGAGCTACCGCTGGATCGGGGCGGCGTTCGTGGTTGGCACGATCATCGGCGTCCCCATGGCGCTGATGCCCATGACTGCCGTGCCGCAGCGGACCGCCCTCTCCCACGCCTTCGGAGCGCTGGCGGCCGCACTGGTGGGCACGGCCGAGTACTACCTGCGGACCCCCGACATCGACCGCTTCACCATGGGCGCCCTCACGCTCGAGGTGCTGCTGGGATTCCTGACCTTCACCGCCTCGCTCATGGCGTTCGGCAAGCTGCAGGAGATCCTCCCCACGCGGCCCATCACCTATCGCAACCAGAACGTCATGAACCTCTCGCTGTTCGGCCTCGCCGCAGGCGCAGGCGCGTACCTGGTCGTGCGGCCGGAGAATACCTGGCTGTTCCCGGCCTTCGGCGCGATGGCGCTGGTGTTCGGGGTGCTGCTCATCATCCCGATCGGCGGCGCGGACATGCCTACGGTGATCTCGCTCCTCAACTCCTACGCCGGCCTGTCGGCCGCGGCCATGGGGTTCGTCTTGAACAACAAGCTGCTGATCATCGCGGGGGCGCTGGACGGATCCTCCGGCTTCATCCTGTCGGTGATCATGTGCCGGGCGATGAACCGCTCGTTCACCAACGTGCTCTTCGGGGCGTTCGGCCAGGTCCAGGCGGGGGCGGTGGCCGTGGAAGAGCGGCGCACGGTGCGCAGCGCCACGCCCGAGGAGGCCGCCGGGATCCTCGAGGCCGCGAGCCTGGTTATCGTGGTCCCCGGGTACGGCATGGCGGTGGCCCAGGCGCAGCACAAGGTCCGCGAGCTGTACGACGTCATGGCGAAGGCGGGGGTCGAGGTGAAGTTCGCCATCCATCCCGTTGCGGGGCGGATGCCCGGGCATATGAACGTGCTGCTCGCGGAGGCCGACATCCCCTACGACAAGCTGGCGGAGATGGAGGAGGTCAACTCCGAGTTCCCGCGGGCCGACGTGGCGCTCGTCATCGGCGCCAACGACGTCACCAACCCGGCGGCGCGACACGACCGGAAAAGCCCCATCTACGGCATGCCGATCCTGGACGTGGACAAGGCCCGCACGGTGATGGTGATCAAGCGCAGCATGAACCCGGGGTTCGCCGGCATCGACAACGAACTTTATTACATGGACCGGACGCTCATGGTGTTCGGCGACGCCAAGGCGGTTGTGGGGGGGATCGTCAAGGAGCTTGCCGGGGGTGCGGGGCGCTGAGCCCGTGGCCGTCGTGCGCCGGGTACATCTCCCGACCCAGGTTGTGTCGGGCGCCCGGTTGAGGAGTGTCCCCGACCTTGCGGCAACCTCGAGTCGACGAAAAACATCCAACTGGTATTCTCGACAACCACCGGGGAACGGAGGTGCCGCATGGCGAAGTTCATTGTTTGCAGGGACGCGGGGGTGGACTGCGATTTCGTGGTCCGCGGCGAAACGGAGGAGGAGCTCTTCGCCAAGGCCCTCGAGCACGGGAAGGAATTCCACGGCATGACGGAGATCTCGGAGGAGCTCGCGCAGAAGATGCGCCGGCTCATTCGGGAGGAGAAGGCGGCGTGAAACGCGGGCGCCCTTGGTGGCGGGGGACACTCCCCACCGGGAGTGTCCCTCTTTAGCATCCGTCGAAGGGGAGGTGCAAGCGATGGAACTGAAGGGGAAACGGGTCGCCGTCCTGGTCGAGAACCTCTACGAGGACCTGGAATTGTGGTACCCGGCGCTGCGTTTCCGCGAAGCGGGGGCGGAGGTCGCCATAGTAGGCGCGGGGGCGCACATCTATTCCTCCAAGCACGGCTATGAAGTGCGCGCGGACAAGAGCGTGGACCGGGTCGCTGCGGGCGATTTCGACGCGGTGATCATCCCCGGCGGCTATGCCCCCGACCGGATGCGCCTGCACAAAGCGATGGTGGACCTGGTCCGCGAGGCCTATCGGCAGGGGAAGGTGGTCGCGGCGATCTGCCACGGCGGCTGGATGCTGGCCTCGGCGGGCATCCTGCGCGGGAAGAAGGTGACGGGCTACATCGCCATCAGGGACGACCTGGTGAACGCCGGCGCGACCTACGAAGACAGCGAGGTCGTGCGGGACGGCAACCTGGTCACCTCGCGGAAGCCCGATGACCTGCCGGCGTTCTGCCGCACGATCTTCCAGGCGCTCGCCGAGGAGAAGGCGCGGGCCGGCAGGACCAAAGTCGCGTAACGGGGTTCGAATACCTTGGTGCGCCGAGCGATTGGCGAGCGGCAACCCCGCATCATTCGGCCGTACAGCGGCGTTACGCGCTCTTCCTGAACCGGGCGATGGCCTCGTCGAGGGCCTTCTTGAGGTCCTCGAAGGCGCGCTCCGCGTCGACCTTCAGCTTCCCCCAGCTCTCGGTTCCTGCCTCGCGGACCTCACGCAGCTTGTCGCTGGCGAGCGTCCGCTTGGACCGGAGGACCTCGATCTGTTTGTTCAGCTTCGTCCGGGCCTCCGCGGTCGCCTTCTCGGCCTTGGCCGTAAGGGAGGCGATATCCTCGTCCCACTCCCGGAGCTTTGTCTCCATCTTCCTCAGGTATGCGTTCTTGATCATCGGTGACCTCGTTTCTCCCTCCGGCCGACGGCCGCGGCAGCCGGGAAATTGACCCCGGACGCCACCTCACGTTGATCTTCCCGGAATATTGGGATATTTCCCATTATATATGGATATATGGCGGGCCGCTCCGGTTTCGGGCCCGGCAGGAGAGGGCGCCCTGCGCCCCGTCGCTAAAGTTTCCGGCTTGATTTCCGATTAATACCTGTATCTATATATGGAGGCGGGGGAGAGCATGGTCTCCTCTCGCATTATGGAATTTTTTTTTTAAGAACGCTCGGAGTCCAAGGTGAACCTGCGAACCTCCAAAGCCTTCAAGGATCTCGTTCTCATCCTCGCCGTATCGATCCTCCTTTACGCGCTTTCCCTCAAGTTCGGCGCATTCGATCTGCTAGGGAAATGGGGCCGCCAGGGGAGTATCTCCAAAGCTCACCTGGAAGAGCTCATCCTCATCCTCGTTGTCTCCGGTCTGGCTTTTACGACCTTCTATATCCGTAGCTGGAAGGAGCTCCGGGAGGAGGTCCTCGATCGGAAGCGATCGGAGGAGATCTTACGGGACAGCCGGAACAAGATCATGCTGCAGCACAAGGAGCTGAACCGGCTGTTCCGGCAGGTGGAGATCGTCAAGAACGAGTGGGAGCGGACGCTGGACTGCGTGGGCGACATGGTCATCCTCTCCGACGACGAAGGGAAGGTCACCCGGTGCAACAAGGCGTTCAAGAGCTTCACCGGGCAGACGTTCCAGGAGCTCCGAGGGAAGAGCGTGGAATCGCTTCTGGCGGAGCATGGGATCGACGCGAAGGACCTTCAAGGACAAAGACTGGAGGTCCACTGCAAGACGAAAGGCCGGTGGTACGAGCTGAAATCCTACCCGTATACGGATTTCATGAACGGCGACATTTCGGGCTCGGTGATCATCATCCACGATTTGACGGAACACAAGAGGCTTTGGAACCGGGAAAACGGGGAGACGAAGGGGACCGAAGGATGGGTAATCTAAAGGTTCCCTAGCACGGCCTCCGCTTCTCTTTCGAATCCGGCATCCGCGTAATCGAGCACCGGCCGGCCTTCCAGGTCCCTGCGGGCCAGCTCGTCGCTGTACGGAAGAACGATGTCGATCGGGATCCCTTCCGCCCGCAGCTTCTCCTTCAGGAAGGCGAGACGCCCGGGGCGGACCTTGTTCGCCACGACGCGGACGTTCCGGATCCCCATTGCCGGCGCCATCCCGAGGATCCTCCTGGCTGTGTCCACCGACCGCATCCCCGCCTCGATGACGATCAGCAGCAGGTCCAGGCCCTCCACGGCGGACCTTCCGAACGCCTCCAGGCCCGCTTCCAGGTCGAGGATCACCGATTCGTCCTTCGAAAGGACGAGCCTTCCGAGGAGGGCCCTCACGAAGGCGGTCTGGGGGCAGAAGCACCCTTCGCCGGCGGTCTCGATCGTCCCGACGGGAAGCAGGGACACGGCGTCCGACACTTTGAGGGAGTACTTGCCGAGGATGTCCGCGACCTTGGGATTGAGGATGAACATCCCCCCCGGCTCCCCGGTCGAGCCGGTCCGCTCCGCGATCAGGTCCTTCCGCGTGACGAGGGGCGAGGCGCCGCCGGCGGGGAGCCCCAAGGCGGGGCCCAGGTTCGGGTCGGAGTCGAGGTCGACCAGGAGAACCTTCCCGCCGTTGTTCGAGAGGACCCTGGCCAGCAGGACGGAGACGGTCGTCTTGCCCGAGCCGCCCTTCCCTGCCACGGCGATTTTCAGGCCCACGCAACGCTCCGTGAGGCGAGCAGGGGGGCGAAACCGAGATCGAGGTTCCCCTGGAGCAACAGGCGGATGTCCCCGGTCCGGAACTTTTTCAGGACTGCGACGCACAATCCCCGGAGGTCCTCCGGGTTGCCTATCAGCTGGAGGCCGACCGCCGTCCCGCCGGAAAGAGTGACCCGGGCGAAACTCTTCTCGATGGCGAAATCCGCCTGGTCGTCCCCCTCGATGTCGCCGATGCGGGCCGCGATCACGCCGCCGAGCTTCACGATGTTCCCGGAGAACGAAGGGGGGCACACGGATTTTCCCCCGGCGATGTTCCGCGCGGCGACCTCTCCCTGGATCCTCGCGTTCATGGCAAGCGGTTGCACGTCCTCCCTGCCTGTGATCGTGTCGAACCGGACGACATCGCCCGCCGCGTAGATCCCCGGCTCCGAGGTTTCCATGCGGTTGTCCACGGCGAGGCCGAAAGAGCCCCGGAAGTCGCCTTCGAGGAACCCGACGTTCGGCGAGACACCCGTGGCGAGGACCACGACGTCGCAGAAGATCCTCGTCCCGTCGGAGAGGGCGATCTCCCGGGCGGCGTCTCCCTCGGCCGACGCGGTTTCGACCCGGCAGCCGGTGTGCAGGGCGATGTGCCCCCGCTCCCGGAGGGCGGGATGAAGCCTTGCCGCCATGTCCTTCTGCAGCATGGTCGCAAGGATCTCGGGGCCGATCTCGACCAGGGACACCTTGACGTGCAGGTCCCGCAACGCCTCGGCGAGCAGGACCCCGATCCTCCCGGCCCCGACGACGGCGATGCGGGAGGCGCCCCGCACCAGGAACCTCCGGAGGGCGAGGGCGTCGTCCATCCGCTTCATGGCGATGACGTTCCCGCACCGGGCGAGGATCCCCTGGAGGTTTTCCGGGACGTGGGCCTTCGACCCCGTGGCGACCAGGGCCTTGTCGAAGTCCACCGTCTCCCCGTTCGAGAGGAGGGCGGACCGCTTCTTCGCGGAGAGCCTTGCGACGTGGACGCCGGGACGGAAGTCGATCCCCATGGCGCCGTAGTCGGTGAAGTCGGAAAGGAACAGGTCGGGCGCTTCCTTCCTGCCCGCGGCGAGCTCGGGCAGGAGGTGGGGGCAGTAGGCGGGGCAAGCCTCCGCGGACGCCATCGTGACGGCCAGCCCCTGTTCCGCGGACAGCGTTCTCGCGGCCTGGAGGCCCGCGTAGCCGTTGCCGACGATCAAGACCCGTTCCATGGCGGTCCCGGTCTCCTCCCCCCCTCTTCAGGGCAGGGGAAGTCTCTGCGCCTGCCGCTTCGACCGGATGTGCGAGAGGATCCCGGCCGCGGCCCTCGAAGGGTCCGTCTCGACGAGCACCTTGCCGCCGGTGATCGAGGGGAGCTTTTCGGTCAGGAGCCCGATCGCGAACGGGCTGCCGAAGACCCTGGGCGGCGGTGCGACGTGCACCAGGATCCCCGCGGCGAGGAAGAAGCTCCCGATGGAGATCGCTTTCTCCGTGATGAACTCGGGGGCGGACCCCGCCACGGGAAGCTGGCTGATCTCGATGCCGATCCTTCCCGCGAGCGCCGCCAGGAGATCGTAGATCCGGGAGTTGTCGACGCAGGAACCCATGTGGAGGACCGGGGGAAGGGGAGCGCCGAGCCCCGCGGCGTTCCCCAGGGCGGTGAGGACCTTCTTGAGCTTCTCTCCGGCGTATTTGAGGGTCCCCTCGCCGGTCAGGAACCCGGCTTGGGCGAGGATGTGGTTGACGCAGCCGGTGGTGACGATCAGCACGTTGTTCCGGAGGAGCTCCGCGGCCATCCTTTCGGTCATCGAGGTGTAGCGGAGCTTCGGGTTCGGACAGCCCACCACCCCGACGGCTCCGAGGATGTCCCCCGAGGCGAGGGCGTCGACGATCGGCGCAAGCGGGTCCTCCGCGTTGACGGCGGACAGCACGGACACGAGGGCCTCCACGGAGATGCCCGTCAGCATCTTCGCGCTCGCGTCCGGGATCTGCACCCGGACCTTTGCCGCCTTCCTCTCCTTGAACGCCGCGATCCCGTGGCGGAGGATCTCCCTTGCGCGGTCGTCGGCCATCGCAGGGTCGAACTCCACGTGAATGGCGTCCGGGTTCCGGACGAACGGCACGGTGGTGATGAACCGCGTCTTGTGGCACTTGGCGATCTCGACGAGGCCCGGCCAGATGCACTGCATGTCCACGACCATGGCGTCGATGGCGCCGGTCATGAGGAACAGCTCCGCCTGCGCCAGATGGCCCGCGTAGCCGGCGCCGAACCGCGTGGCAAGCTCGTTGCCGATGCAGCAGACGCCGACGACGTTGATGCCGTCCGCCCCCGCGCCCCTGGCCTCCTCCTCGATCTTGTCCGCCCATTCCGCCAGCTTGGACGCCATGATCGGGTTGTGCCCGTGGCAGGCGATGTTGACGGAGCCCTCCTTGATGACCGCGTAATTGGCGGACACGACCTTCGGCCCCGGCGTGCCGAAGATGATGTCGGAGAGGTCGGTCGCCGGCATCAGCCCCGAGAAGTTGTCCACCATCCCCATCCGGAGGGAGGCGACCCAGAGGTTTTGGGGGTCCGCGTCGTTTCCCATCGAGGTCCGGTGCATGGCGGTCTCGATCTCGTTGTGGGCGTTGGAGACGAGGAGCCCGAGCCTCTCCCACTTTTCGTATTCCTTCCGCGGGGCCCGTGCGCGGATCCAGTTCATCGGCCGGCCGTCCTGCCTCGCGAAGTCCTCGAGCGCCTTGCGGGCGACGTCGCCGGCGACGGCGTTCACGGTCCTGCCGTCGGTCCGGATCCCCAGCCTGGCCGCGACCGATAGCAGCTTGGCCTCGTCCCGGACCGCGTAGCCCGGCGCCTTTCCTTCGGCGATTTCGTGGAGCAGCAGGGCCAGCTCCCGCGCGTGTCCGGCGTGGGAGCTGGCTCCTCCGGTCGCCGCCCGGAGGAAGTTCCTGGCCACGATGACGTCCGGGGACGCGCCGCACACCCCGAGCTTCGGGCCGTTGTCGAACGGGTCGATCCTGCAGGGGCCCATGTAGCACAGGATGCAGCAGGTGCCAAGCTCCCCGAACGCGCACTGGGGCATCATCTTCTTCAGCCGGTCCACCCCCAGCGTGACGTTCTCCCTTGCCGCCTTCAGGAAGAGATCCCGGTCGCCGGGATTCGCGTAATCGGTCGGTCCCGTCTTGTCATCCACGGGCGATCTCCTTCCTCATTTCGAGAATTCGTTCCAGGGAGGACGGCTCGCGGGGAGCGACCCGGTCCGCCCTGGCCTGGGCGGCCGCCTCCCGCGCGGCGGCCTCCGAGATCTTCGCCTGGACGATGTCGTCGAAATCCGCATAGGAGAGGGCATTCGTCGGGCAGCCGGACGCGCAGGCGGGCTCGAGGCCCCGTCCCAGGCGGTCCCGGCAGCCGTCGCACTTGCAGGCCTTCTTCCTGTCGTAGGAGAGGCGGACGGCGCCGTAGGGGCAGACGAGCACGCAGGTGAAGCACCCGATGCACCGCTCCTCCATGGTCTGCACCGTGCCGGTCCTGCCGTCCTGCGTGATCGCGCCGACGGGGCAGGCGGCAACGCAGGGGGCGTTCTCGCAGTGCACGCACCGGACGGGGACGTTCAGCCCCGGGGTCCAGGAGACCCGGATCCTCGACAGGCTCGGCGGGGACTCGAAGATGGCGGAATACAGGTCCCCGGAGCGGGAGTGGGCGATGGAGCATTGCAGCTCGCAGGTCCGGCAGGCGGTGCATTTCAGCGGGTCGAGGGCGACTTTTTTCATCCCGTGCTCCCCCCTTGTGCGCCGGCGTCTTGATGCATGGACAAGCCATGATCGCCCGGGGAGATGCGCGGTGTCAAACGCTATCCCTGGAGGGAAGGGGCGTCCGCGCGATCCGGTGAACAAGGGAAGATCCAAAGTTACGCAAAGTTACGCATTGACAAAAATTTTAAATTCAATAAAATGTTGTTTCAGTCCTGGGGGGGAGATCGGGAAATCTGGTTAAAAACCGGAAGTCAGGCCGCCGGTGATGCAGGCGCGAGGGAAGCCGGCGCAACAGCTCAAGCGGACTTGGTAACGAACCTCAAACGGACAAAAATCAGGATTGGATGAGGCGATCTCCCCCGGGATCGCCTTTCTTGTTTCTACCGGCCCGATACCTTCGGAATGTCCGGGCCTGCCGGACCGCGCTGCCGTTCAGCCGGACGGGGCTTCTCCCGGCGGCGGCTCGGAGGTCATGTAGGTCAGGAACACCACGAGATACATGGAGAAGACCGCGGAGCCGGAGACCTCGAGCAGGCCGCCGAGAGGGAACGATTCTCCCATCTTGAGCATGACGCCCCCCGCCGCGGCCAGGCCCATCATGGGCAGGATCCACTGGTTGAGGTACCTCCCGAGGTCGGTCACCTGGCACAGTACGGAATTGGGCGCCTTTCTCCTCTTCTTCCAGGCGGCCAGGAGTTCCAAAACAACCCCTTCCAGCAGGACGATCCCCGACAAGACGGCCAGCAGCATGTAGAGTTTCATGGCCCGCTCCAGAGTCTTTCTCTTGATCTTCTTAACGGAAGATCGGGGGGAAAAATTCAGTGGGGTCGGCCGGCGCCCGGTCCGATTGCGTGAAGCGGGTTACTGAATCTTGTATTTCCTGATCTTATAGCCTATCTGCCTCGAGGTGATGCCGAGAAGGCTTGCCGCACGGGCCTGGACGCCGCCGCATTTTTCCAGGGCGTCGAGGATGAGCTTGCGCTCCGCCCTCGAGAGCGATGAGAGCGATGAAAGCAGGTCCGATTCGTCTCCGGCCGCCGGCGTCTTGATGACGGCGAATGAAGAAGATTCGGTTCTCCGCGGAGGCGAATCCGCCCGGGCCTGCGGGGAAGCGGGAGATCCGTTGACGATCGCCAGCGGGAGATCCTCTTCGGCGGCCTCGTCGCCGGAAGCCATTACCACGATGTGCTCGATGGCGTGTTCCAGCTCCCTTACGTTCCCGGGCCAGGGATAACGAAGGAGGGTCTCGAAGAGCTTTCGGGAGAGGCGGATATTCTTCCGGTTGTCCCGGTTGAATCGTTCCAGGAAGTACTTGACCAGGGGCGGAATGTCTTCCCCTCTTTCCCTCAGGGGCGGAATGAATATCGGGATGACGTTGAGTCGATAATAGAGATCCTCACGGAACGCCCCGTTTCTCACGGCATCTTCGAGACGCTTGTTGGTCGCCGCGATCAGTCGGATGTCCACGGTGATCGTTTCCGTGCCGCCGATCCGTTCGAACTGCTTCTCTTGCAGGACCCTGAGGAGCTTCACCTGGAAAGTGACGGGAATGTCCCCGATCTCGTCGAGGAACAGCGTCCCGCCGTCGGCCATCTCGAACCGGCCCCGCTTCTCGCCTACGGCCCCCGTGAACGCACCCCGCTCATGGCCGAAAAGCTCGGATTCCAGCAACGTCTCCGGCAATGCCGCGCAGTTGAGCTTGACGAAGGGGCCGCGGCTTCGGGGGCTGTCGTAGTGGATGGCGCGGGCGATCAGCTCCTTGCCGGTCCCGCTCTCCCCCCGAAGCATCACGGTCGCCGTGCTTTTGCTGACCCGGGTCACCTGGCCGAAAACCTCCTGCATTCGGTCGCTGATCCCGATGATGTTTTCGAAACGGTAGCGCCCTTTGAGTTCGGCCTTGAGATCGGCGTTCTCGTCCAGGATGCGCTGCTGCTCGTCCCGGACCATCTCGTTGATGCGGACCGCCTGCGCGATGCTTCCGGCCACGATGGTCAGGAACTGGACGTCGCGGTGAAAGGAGATCTCCTCCGAGAAGATGCGGTCCGCGCTTAAAACGCCCACGACCTCCCCGCGCACCTTGACCGGCACGCTGATGAAGGCGATGTCGTGCTTGTCCAGCAGTCTCGACCGCGTCCCTGTCCGGTCGAGGAACAGGGGCTCCGACCCGATGCTGGGCACGACGATGGGGCTACCTGTTTCCAGGACCTTCCCCGTGATCCCTTCCCCCACCTGGTACCTGCCGCGCTGGATTTCCTCGGCCGTCATGCCGTGCGCGGCGATGATGGAAAACCCCAAGGGGCCGCTGTTCCGCATCATGAACGTGCCCCGCTCCATGCCGTGGAGCTGGGACAGCAGTTTCAGTATCCGGCTGCAGGTCAGCTTGAGGTCCAGGGACTCCGTGAGCACTTTGCTTATCTCGTAAAGGGTCGAAAGCTCCTGGACTTTGAGCTCCAGGTCGCG
>JACRIV010000008.1 GCA_016220005.1 Deltaproteobacteria bacterium | reverse complement strand
TCCGGGATCAGAGGACAGAGCACACCAGCCCCGGGATCCGCTCGAAGTGGCGATCGGACGTGACGAGCTCCGCGCCGTGCTCCATCGCCTGGGCGGCGATCCACATGTCGTTGGCGGGGATCGGAGTCGCTTGACGCCGAAGCTGCAAAGCGATCCTCGAGTATCGGTCCGCCGTCACCTCGGCGATGGGAACCACTTCGACCGCCTCGTGTTCAAGGAATCGGCTCAAAAGGGACATGTTGTACTCGAAGCGGGAGCCATTGCGGATACCGAACAGGATCTCGCCGAGGACGACGGGCGAGACCAGGATCGATTCGGAGCCCGCAATTTTCCTGACGATGAGGGAGTGCTCCATCCGGTAGAGCGAATAAGCGTTCGTGTCGATGAGGATCTTCACTTCCACATCTCTTCGTCGATCTCTTCGAAGATCTGGATCGCCTCGTCGAACTCCCTTGCTTCCTGATCCGTCCAGCCGCCTGCAAACTCCGCAAGCGATGCGCCCCGGGGAGTCTTTTTCTTTCCGACTCCCAGACCGGCCCCGGCCTGGATCAGCTCGAGCACGACCTTGTTGAGCGACTTGTTCGCCTCCTTCGCTCGCCGGCGCAACGCCTCTTCCATTTCGGGATCGGAAATGCGAATCGTGATCTGCGTCATGACTCACCTATAGACTCATTATGAGTCATTTTACACCTCATCAGCATATCCGTCAATCGGCGGCCTCGCGGCCGGCAGCCGGCCAGGCCGAGCGGAAATTCCTTTCTCAATTCTCGCGCGCCGTCCCGGAGAAGGTGTATGTCTGGTACGAAACCGCCACGAAGGCGGAGAAGTCGGTGCCCGTGGAGCCGGGGACGCCGCCTTCGTTGGTGACGCGGTCTATGGTCGAGTGCGCTTCCGCACGCCAGGAGTGGTTGAGCCATCCGGTAAAGCCCGCGGAAATTCGGCTCCGGCGCTCGCCGGGGAAGCCGATGGAAGGCTGCACCCCTTTGTCGTGCAGGATCTTTTCATAGGAAACTTCGGCAAAGGTCGAGGGGAGGAAATAGTACCGGGACCCGACGAACCAGTCGCGGGAGCCTCCGCCCATCGGGTGGCCGAGGACGTCGCCGCGGTACCGGTGGGGGTAGGCGCCGTGGCTGTACCAACTCGCGGTCTTGCCGTAGCCGCTGTAGTTGTCGGCATATTCGGCGCGAAGATCCAGGCGGGAGGATCCGAGGAGCTTCGGGAAGTAGAGACCCAGGATGTTCCCCCACTGGGACGGCCAGGGGAGACCGGTGCCCAGGAAACGGTTGTCCCCCTCCCCGGCTCGGTCCCAGTACGCCTGCACCGGCTGGAACGGGAACGGCAGCGTCACCGTGATGTCGTAGCCCGCCAGCGTGTTGCTCCGGCCGGCGGGGTCGTTGTTCCCCGAGAAGCTGGTCGCGAACTCGGACAACCCGTTGCTCCTCCCGTCGCCGCCGTAGTGCAGTGCTCGCGAGAGGCCGATCTCCAGCCAGCCGGCCGGCCGGGCGGCCACGCGCATCCCGACAAGGGTGTGGTGGGAGAAACCGGGGGTCTTCTCCATTCGGGCAGCGAAGATGTCGTATTGGACGTTGCCCAGGAACTTGAACCAGCCCGTGAGCGGGATCGGCTCCGGATTGCGGATGCGGACCCCGGGATAAGGGGCGGCGTTGTTCGTGAAGATAAGCGCGCCGTTGCGGCCGGGCCCGTACCAGGTCGAGAGCTTCCCCGCCTGGATGGAGGCGTATTTGTATCCGGCCTCGATGGAGGTGTCGAGGAGCCGGTTCCCCTCGTCGTCCCTCCCCTCACCGCGGAAGGAGGCGGCGCGGAGCTGGGCCGAAAGATAGGGCGTCGTCTCTTCACGGGCTGCGATGGACCCCTGCGCCGACCAGCCCTTGGGCCTTGGGAGTCCCTCGTTATTGGGGGGGATAAAGCGGGCGTCGGAGTGCGACACGGCAGCCGTCACGCGGCCCATCGTCGTCGGGACGGAGTAGGATAGGAGCCAGCGAAGAAGCTCCCCATCGAATCCTTCGGGAACCGATGCCTGCGAGGCGGCCTCCGCCGCGGCCCGTACGGCCTGCATCGAATACGGCCTCGTGTTGGCGAGGAGGCCCGGCAGGTATCCGGCGGCGTTCAGCTTGTCTATCGCCGCGTAGATCTCGGGCTCGTCGTTGAGGAACAGGTCGGCCGCCCGCGCCGGTGCAAGCGGGACCGCCGCTGCCGTAAATACCACGACCGCCGCAAATGAAAGTAAAGGGACGTTCTTCAACTTTTCAGTAAAGGGACGGAGTTAAGAATTTGCCTTCGACTTTCCGCATATCGGATAATCAGCCAGAGGAGGTGCTCCGATGACGCACGAGCCGATCAAGGTGGGCAAAAAAGGGACGGTCGTGATCCCCGTCGAGCTGAGGAGAAAGTTCGGGCTGGTCGAAGGTACGCTCGCCGTGGCCGAGCCCCGTGATGAGGGGGTGCTCATCCGCCCCGTTTCCACGACTCTTCCGGCGGAAATGTATTCCGATGCCCGCAAAGCCTCTCTGCTGTTGTCCAGTGCCATCGACGAAAAGGACTATTCCTGGGCGGTCGAACAGGTCCGGAAGATGGGACTGGATCCGGACGCCG
>JACRIV010000078.1 GCA_016220005.1 Deltaproteobacteria bacterium | reverse complement strand
TTCTCCGCCTACGCCTCCCAGGTGGATCACGGGATCCGCCGCGTGCGGGCCGTCTTTTCGGACCTGGAAGAGCTGCCGCTGGGGGGGACCGCGGTCGGCACGGGCTTGAACTCCCACCCCGAGTTCGCCCCGAGGACCATCGCCGAGA
Source organism: Deltaproteobacteria bacterium (assembly GCA_016220005.1). GTDB lineage: Bacteria > Desulfobacterota > Deferrimicrobia > Deferrimicrobiales > Deferrimicrobiaceae > JACRIV01. The sequence continues at coordinate 19,517 of JACRIV010000078.1, read as the reverse complement.
TCGACCGGGTCACCGGCATCCCGTTCCGGCCGGCGGAAAACCGTTTCGAGGCGATGAGCGCCCAGGACCCCCTGGTTTCGGCGAGCGGGGCGCTGAAAGGGGTGGCGGCCTCCCTCATGAAGATCTGCCACGACCTGCGGCTCCTCTCCTCCGGGCCGCGTTGCGGGATCGGGGAGATCGACCTCCCCTCGCTTCAGCCGGGCTCCTCCATCATGCCGGGAAAGGTCAACCCGGTGATCCTGGAGGTAGGGATCCAGGTCTGCGCGCAGGCGATCGGCAACGATGCGGTCGTGACCCTCGGCGGCTCGCTCGGCGTGCTCGAGCTGAACGTGATGCTCCCGGTCATGGCGCGGAACCTCCTCGAGTCGATCGGTCTTCTTTCGGCCGCAACGCTCCTTTTGTCGGAGCGGTGCGTCGCGGGGATCACTCCCAACCGGAAGCGGTGCGAGGAGCTGATCGAGCAGAGCCTGGCGATGGTGACCCCCCTGGCGGTCAAGATCGGGTACAACCGGGCGGCGGAGCTGGCCCACGAGGCGTACCATTCGGGCAAGACGATCCGGGCCCTCCTCCGGGAGAAGGAGCTTCTGACGGAGTCCGAAATCGACCGCGTGCTTGATCCCCGCTCGATGATATAATTCACCGCTAATGGATACGATTACCCACGGCCTTACGGGCTGGCTCATCGCCCGGGCCATCCCTGCCGATGCGGAGAGGAAGGAGGCGACCGCCGCGGTCGTTCTCGGGTCGGTCTTACCCGACGTCGACAACGTCGCCTCCCTGCTCGGCAGCGAGCTCTACCTGCGGATTCATCGGGGCTACTCCCATTCCTTCGCCGGGGTGGCGGTCTCATCGCTCCTGGTCGCCCTCCTGTTCTACAAGTACGGGAAGTGGAAGGACTTGAAGAAGCTCTACCTGCTCACGCTGCTCGGGCAGCTCTCGCACATCGCCCTCGACCTGCTCAACGCCTACGGAACGCAGATCTTTCAGCCCTTCACCGACGCCAGAGTTTCGTTCGACCTCCTTTTCGTGGTCGACTTGGTGTTCTCGGGGATCATCGTTGCAGGGCTTCTCCTGTCGCGGCGGCGCGGGCCGGCGATGGCCAAGACGGCGCTCCTTGTCCTCGGCGCCTACGTCGGATTCGCCGCCGTCCTCCACCTTCGGGCGGAAAACGTGGTGCGGGACGCGGCCGTCCGCAGCGGCGTCCGCGTGGTCTCCTCGTCGGCGATGCCGCGGCTGGGAGAGATCGCGTCCCTGCCCGACCTGGGGATCGGCAAACTCGCCGAGGCGGCCGAGAAGATGGAGGAGAAGCGGTTCATCCCGGGCCTCTCGCTGCCGGTCGAGCGCCGCGGGATACCGTTCCCGGCAGGACCGTTCGCCTGGAACGGATTCATCGACGACGGCTCGACCTATCTCCGGGCGGAGGTTTACCCCGTTTCCGGGACGGTGGAATGGAGGGAGCGCGTTCAAAGGGGGCGGGACTTGCCGGAAGTGCATGCCCTCCGGGGGATCTCCGACGTCCGGACCTATTTGTGGTTCGCCCGCTACCCGGCGGTGTACGCCTCTACGGTGGAAGGGAAAACCGTCCTGACCTTCTTCGACCTTCGGTTCGGCGGGGTGACGGGCCGCCGCCCCTTCATCCTCCGGGTGATCGAGTCGCCGGATCACTCCCCGGAAGCACTTTGGGGAGGGTCCTAAGAAAAGCCCTGGCTACTTTTCCTTGTTTTCCGAGACGGTATCGTCGAAGTGGCTCTTGTACTCTTCCGAGCGGACTTCCGTGGCGCCCCTGATCGATGTCAGACGGTCTTCCGCGGGGTCGACGCCGAACGCGACGTTCCCGAAGCGGATCGTCTTGATGGCGCTCGCCAGGGTCACCTTTTCATCCGGGCTGTAGATGGCGACGGGGTCCCCGATCGCGATCGTGTTCGGCGGGATGAAGAGGCCGCGGGGGACGACCGCGCCGGAATGGACGAGGGCGCCGACCGATACGACGGCGCCGGAATGAACCACCGCTCCCTGCAGGATGGTTGCCCCCGTCGCGATGTAGACGGACGGCTCGATCGCGCACCCCAGCAGGGTCGCGTGCGGACCGATGAAGACGTGGTCCCCGATCCGGACAGGATGGTCCTCGTTTCCCGCGGCCGTGGCCCGGATCACGGCGTTTTCGCTGACGATCGTGCACTCGCCGATCTCGATCCGCGAGCCCTCCGAGTCAAGAACGGCTCCGTACATGATCCGGGAGCGGGGCCCTACGGTTACCCCTCCCACCAGCGTGGCGGTCGGTGCGACGAACGCGGACGGATCCACCTCGGGTTCGAACCCGCGATGACGGATGCGCATGGACTCCCCTTTCCCCTGACTGCTTATTCTTTTTGATGCTCCTTCGGGACGGCCGTCTCCGGATCGCCCGGTCGCCGGCGCCGGCGTCAGCGCGATGCGCCGGGAGTTTTAAGGGCGAGCAGAAGGGCGGAGGACACGAGCGCCAGTCCCGCGCTCGCGCCGAAGGCGGCCTGCGCCCCGTACCATTTCCACAGCCCTCCGAAGAGGACGCTCGCCGGAAGGGCCGAGATCCCCACCATCAGGTGGAACCATCCGTAGGCGGTCCCCCTGCGCTGCGGGGGGACGAAGTCCGCGACCAGGGCGCGCTCCACTCCCTCGGTCGCCGCCGCGTAAAACCCGTACACGAGGAACAGCCCCACCATCCACAACGGCCCCCGGACCACGCCCCACGCCGCGTACGTGACGGCATAGACGACCCAGCCGGCGACGACCACCTTCCTGCGGTCCCACCGGTCGGAGAGGATCCCCGCCGGGGTGGAAAGGGACGACTTGACGACGTGGAACGCCGCCCAAAGCAGGGGGACATAGGCGGAAGGGACTCCCGCGTCCACCGCCCGGAGGATCAGGAAGGCGTCGCTCGCGTTCCCGAGGGTGAACAGGCAGACGATTACGAGGTATCTCCGGAATGCGGGGGGGAGCCCCCCGTCGCGAAGCCTTCCCTCGATGTGGACCGGGGCGGGTTCCTTCGGCTCGCGCACGAGTAGGAGGAGCGCCGCCACGGCGGCGGCCCCCGGGATCGCGGAGAGGAAGAAGACGGTCCGCAGGGAGAGACCGGCGGCGCCAAGGAGCAGGAAGGCGACAAGCGAGCCCAGGACCGCCCCCAGGTGGTCCATCGAGCGCTGAATCCCGAAGGCGCGCCCCCGGTCCTGCGCCGTAACGGAGGCGGCGATGAGAGCGTCGCGGGGGGAGGACCGGATCCCCTTTCCGATCCGGTCGGAGAACCGCACGGCCAGGACGTGGCCCCAGGAGGCGGCGAGGCCCATCAACGGGCGCATCGCCGTGGAAAGCGTGTACCCGCCGACGACCAGCGGCTTCTTCCGCCCCATCCGGTCGGACCAGACCCCCGAAAAGAGCTTGATGAGGCTGGCGGTGGTTTCGGCCACCCCTTCGATGATCCCGAGGGCGGCGGGCCCGGCGCCGAGCGTCGCCGTGAGGAACACCGGGAGGAGGGGATAGATCATCTCGCTGGAAAGGTCGGTGAGCAGGCTCACGACCCCCAGCGCTACGACGTTCCGGTGAAGGCGCGCCCCAGCCCTAGCCACGCGCCGATTAACCCGCATCTCTCACCAGGGTTCGTCGCGAGGCGGTGGAGACGGGCGTGGATACAAGGCGCGCGACCGAGGGCCCCGCAGACGTAGTTGACACTACGTCGAGGAGCCCGACCGAGCGCAACGCCGTAGACATGCCCGTATCCGCCGCCGCAGCAGAAGCCTGGTGAGAGATGCGGGTCAAACCGGGGTTCCCTGGTTCCGCAACAGGCGGAGGCCGTTCCCGATGACGAGGAGCGTCGTCCCCATGTCGGCGGCCACCGCCATCCACAGGGTGGCGTACCCGCCCACCGCAAGCAGAAGGAAGCCCGCCTTGATCGCCAGGGAGACCGCCACGTTCTCCCGGATGACCGACACCATCCGCCGCCCGAGGGCGATCGCGGCGGGGATCTTCCGCAGGTCCTCCGTCATCAGCGCCACGTCGGCCGTTTCGATCGCCGCGGGGGAGCCGGCCGCACCCATCGCGATCCCGACCGAGGAGAGGGCGAGGGCGGGGGCGTCGTTGACCCCGTCGCCGACCATCGCCACCGCTCCGTACGCCTTCACCAGCTCCCTGACCTTCTCGAGCTTGTGCTCGGGGAGCAGCTCGGAGAGGATCTCGCCGATGCCCGCCGCCGCCCCCGCGGCCTTCGCGATCTCGGGGCGGTCCCCCGTCAGCATCACCACGTGTTCGATCCCGAGGTCGCGAAGCTGCCGCACCGCGGCGGGCGTCTCGTCCCGGAGAGCGTCCTCCATCTCCAGGACCCCCTTCACCCCCTGCGACGTCCCCACGATGGACACGGTGCGGGAGACCTCTTTCCCCTCGGACGGGAGCATGGCACCCAGCGCGGAAGGGAACGCCCCGAGCTCTTCGAAGAGCCGCCTGTTGCCGACGAACACCCGGCTCCCCTCGACCTCCGCGGAGACGCCTCGCCCCTCGATCATCTCGAAGGTGCGCGCCAGCGTCCCCCTCGCCGCCTGCGCGATCCCTCTGCGCCTCGCCTCGTGGCGGATCGCCTCGGCGGCCGGATGGGCGGACCCCGCCTCGACGGCCCCGGCCAGCCGGACGACCTCTTCCTCGGGCACCCCTTCCATCGCGCGGACCCGGGTGATCTTCAGCTTCCCGCGGGTGAGCGTCCCTGTCTTGTCGAAAGCCACCGCGCGGATCGCCCCCAGGGTCTCCAGGTGCTGCGCCCCCTTCACCAGGATGCCGTCCCGGGTCGCGCGGGTGAGCGCCGCCACGGTGACGATAGGCGCGGCGAGGATGATCGCGCAGGGGCACGCGATCACCAACAGGACCAGAGCCCGGTAGGCCCAGGGGACGAACCTCCCGTATCCCAGGAGAGGAGGCAGCGCCGCCACGGCGACCGCCGCGAGGAGGACCGCGGGGGTGTAGACCGCGGCGAACCGGTCCATGAACGCCTGGACGGGGGCCTTTTGTTGCGACTGGGCCTCCTCCACGCGCCGCAGGATCCGGGCGTAGGTGGATTCCGAAAGAGGGCGCGCCGCCTTGGCCAGCAGGAGGCTGCGGCCGTTCACCGTGCCGGCGTACAGGGGGTCGCCCTCGCGCTTCTCAACGGGGATCGATTCGCCGGTGAGGATCGCTTCGTTGAGGTCGGAGCTTCCTTTGTAGATGATCGCGTCCACGGGGACCCGTTCCCCCGGGCGGATGATCAGCAGGTCTCCCGGGCGGACCTCCTCGGCAGCCACGGTCCGTTCCTCGCCTCCGACCCCTCCGACGCGGATGACGGCCGTCCCGGGGGAGAAGGCGAAGAGGTCGGCGGTTGCCCTGCGGGCCCGGTCCAGGCTCCGCGCTTCGAGATGGTTGGCGAGGGCGAAGAGGGTGACGACGACGCCCGCCTCCGCCCACTCCCCCATCGCCGTCGCCCCCGAGATGGAGATCGTCATGAGTGCGTTCATTCCCAGGGAGCGGTTGCGGATCTCCCGGGCGCCCCGGAGCACGATCCGGATGCCTCCCGCGAAAACCGCGGCGAGGAAGAGCCGCCCCGCCCAGGGCGAGCCGGGGGCGGCGAGGAAGAAGACGACCCCCGCGAGGAGAAGCGCCGCGGAAAGGTAGAAGATGTTGAGGGAGGCCTTCGGAGCCTCGGGGATGTCGGCCTTCCGGAGCGACTCGTCCACCGGATGTCCCTCCATCCCGATCGCCCGCAGGGCCGAAAGGATCTCCTCGATCTCGACCTTGTGACGCACCTCCAACTGGCGGGAAAAGAGGTGGAAGGTGAGCTCCTCCACTCCGTCCACGCGGCTCAAGGCCGCGCGGATCTCCTTTTCCTCGTCCGGGCAGTCCATCGCCGGGATGAAAACCCGGGAGAGGCTGGCCTTCTTGCCGGTATCCATATCTTCTATTGTAGCGGGCGTCCGAAGAAAGGGCTCATTGCGGAGCCGATTCCCTTCCCGCAAGGGGCGGCGCGTTCACGTCTTCCGGCCGATGAAGATCCCTTTTTCGTCCGAGTACGCGACGACCCTCCCCGCCTCGACCCGGACCCGGTAGAACTCCCGCGCCCGCGGGAATGCCTTGAGGAACATCTCCTCGATCTCCCGCTGGACCGCCTCGGGCCTTCCGGTGCGGCTTACCCACTCCCGGAAGGGGTGCTCCTTCCAGGCGCAGGAGACGAACAGGAGAGAAAGCCCCGCTTCCTTAAGGAAGGACACCCACTCTTCCACCCTGTAGCTGCGCACGTGGGTCGGATCGCGGACCTTCTCGATCCCGTTCAGGAAGCTGTCCAGCGCCGGGTCCTCGGGGACCACGCTGTCGATGATTCCGACCAGCCCGCCGGGCTTCGCGGCGCGGACGATTTCCGAGATCGCCGCCCGCACGTCCGGGAAGTGGTGGGGCGCGATCCGGCAGGCGACCCGGTCGAACGCCGCGGAGGCGAAAGGCAGGCACTCCGCGTCGGCGGCCACGTACCCGATGTTCCCGCATCCCCGCTCGCGGGCGAGGGTCCTGGCCTCCTTGAGCATTTCGGGGGTGAGGTCCGAAGCGACGATCTTCCTTACCTTCGAGGCGATGGCGACCGCCGTGTGGCCGCCCCCGGTGGCCACGTCGAGGACGACGTGGGAAGGCTCGAGGGCGAGCTTGGAGACAAGGATCTCCCGGTCGTCGGCGTCGGTGTGGTCGACGCTCGTCCTGTAACGCCCCGCGACACCGGCGAACTGATTCCGGGTCATCCGTTTCGTCGGCGGTTCCGGCAAAGGGATCCTCCCCTCGCTTATTCTCCACCGGGCCGGGAACGATTACAATGGGTGGACCATGGCAGAAGACGCGGCACTCACCACCCGCCTGTACGCCGGTCCTTTCCCTGCCCTCGAGGAGAAGCTGCTGTCCCGCCTGCCGGACCCTTCGGGGCGGCCTCCCGGCCGCGAGGAGGTCCTGCTCGTCCCCTCCAACGAGCTCCGGGAGCACCTGCTGCGCCGCCTGGCGGGGCGCTGGGATGGCTCCGCCGCGGGGCTTGACGTCATGACCCTCTACGATTTCGCCTTGCGGCTGCTCAAGCACCGGGGGGCGTTCCCCCGGGACCTGCCGCCCGCGCAGATGGCCGCGGCCCTTTCGGCCGCCGCCGCGGAGGTCTATGCAAAGGGGGAGGGAGATTTCGCGCCGATCGCCGCGACGCCCGGCTTCCTGCCCTGCCTTTTACGGACCCTGGCCGACCTGGAGGAGGGATGGCTCGGGAGGGAGACCTTCCGGGCCGCGGAGCGGCAGGCGCGGCAGGAGGGGGACGGGGCGAAAGCGGCGAGGTGGGCCGAGTGGCGGAGGCTCCTTGCGGCGGTCGAGCGGAAGATCCGCGCCGCCGGAGGGATGTCGCGCAGGAGAATCTTTCAGGAGGCCGTGGCCGGTTTCGAGCAGCCCGGCTATCCCTTTCGCGCGGTCCTGTACGGATTCTACGATTTCACGCGGTTGCAGTGGACGCTCGTGGACGCCCTGCTCGGGAGCGGCCTCTTGGACGAAGTCTACTTCCCCGGCCTCTTCGGCGAGGGCGGGACCTTCTCGCCGGCCTTCGCCTATGCATATATATCGTGGGACCGCCTCCTCCGGGCCTTCGAGGGCAACGTGGAGGTCCTCGCCTCTCCCGCCTCGCCGGGGATCGACGCCGTGCGGGAGCGGATCTTTTCCCCGCGGCCCCTTGCCGTCCCGGCGCCCGTCCCGTTCCAGGTCCTGTCCGCTCCCCACGAGGAGGGCGAGATGCGCCTCGCGGCGAGGCAGGTCCGCCGCTGGCTGGATGCGGATCCGGATGGAGAGATCCTGCTGTTGTCCCGACGGTTCGAGCAGGAGGCGGTGTCCGCGTGGGAGCGGTCCGCGGGCGAATACGGGATCCGGACGGTGGAAAGGCTCCACGTGCCCCTTTCGTCCGTCCCCCCCGTGCGGGTCCTGGTGCAGATGATCGAGGCCGCCGAGGAGGACTTTCCGCGCCGGAAGGTGATCGACATCCTCTCTTCCCCGTACCGCCGCCACGCTTCCGGCGGAGACGCGGTCCCGCCCCGCCCCGACCTGTGGGACGTCTTGAGCCGGGAGCTCCTCGTCGTCTCCGGCGCCGACTGGGAGACGCGTCTTGTGCGGCCGCGCCTCCACGAACCGGATGATGAGGACGAGGAGGCACGGCGGGAGCGGGAGGCGCAGCTGGCGCTCCTCCGGGGCGAGATGCAAGCCCTTCGGGAATCCCTGCGCCCGGTGCGGGAGGCCGGAGGATACGCCGCCCTGGCGGGCCGGCTGCGTTCTCTGCTGGTCGCCGATTTCCGCATCGTGGACGACGACAGCCCCGAGGCCGAGCGCGACCGCCGCGCCGTCTCGGCGCTCCTCTCCCTGCTGGACGACATCGAGCGGATCCCGGAAAGGGAAGTCCCGTGGCCGGGCTCCTCCAAGGCGCTCGCCTGGTTCCGGACGCTCCTCACGGAACAGCCGCTTTTCCTCGGAGCGAAGGGGGGGATGCGGGTTCCGGGGGCCGTCGTCGCCGGCGATCTCTTCTCCCTGCGCGGAGTGACCGCCGACCGCGTGCTCTTCCTCACCGCCAACGAGGACGTGGTGCCGGCCCAGCTCTCGGAAGATCCCCTCCTGCCCGACGAGGACCGGGAGACGCTCAACCGGCTTGCGCGCCAGCCGGGACTCCCGGACGCCCTGGCGCTTCGGCGGCGCAACGCGGCCGAGGAGAAGCTCCTGTTCTCGCTGCCGGCGGCCCAGGCGAGGAAGGACCTGGCGTTCTCCGTCCTCCGGGCGGACGCGGGAGGGGCGGCGAAGCGTCCCTCGCGGTACCTCCTGCACCTTCTCTCCCAGTTCGCGGGGCCGGGCGTCTTCTCGGAGGAGTGGGCGGTCGCCTCCGGCGCGACGGTCCTCTTCCTGCCCCGCGCCCCCTTTGCGGCCCTTTCCGCAGCCGGCCCGTTGAGCCCGAGAGAACGGGCGCTTGGGCGCTGGCGCGAAGGGGCGCTTCCCGCGGACGCTCCGGCCGGGATCCCGTGGCGCCGCATCGTCGCCATCCTTGCGGAGTGGCGGGAAAGGGAGGGGGGCGCTTCCCTGTTTCCGGGCCCATGGACGGCCGGCTCCCGGTCCGGGGCCGCGAGCGCCACCGAGATGGAAGAGCTGGCCCGGTGCCCCTATCGTTTCTTCCTCCGGTACCGGCTGAAGCTTTCCCCGGTGGAGGAGCCCGAGGAGACGATCTCCCTGTCTCCCGCCGAGATGGGGATCATCCTCCACGATATCCTGCGGATCATGGGGAGGGACGCCCTCGAAGGGAGGGGATGGGGAGATGCCGGAAAGGCGGCCCGGAAAGCCGTGTCGCGGTTCGTCCGCGAGAACCCGACCGGGCTGCCCGGGCTCTTCCGGCTCCAGTGCCGGGGGATCGAGCGGGACGCGGCGGCCTTCGCGGAGTGGGAGCGGGCCCGGGCTTTCACACCCGGAGCGTTCCGGCTGGCGGCGGTGGAGGCGGCCTTCGAGGTCAGGGATGACCGAGTGCCGCGGGCGCAGGGATGCGCAGGAGCGGCCTCGGTGGCGGGAAGTGGCGGCCTGCCCGCCTTCCGGGGAAGGGTCGACCGGATCGACCGGGGGCCGGAGGACGAGGCCGAGATCATCGATTACAAGTACCGGGACGGGAGATACGAGAAGGCGCCGCTGGAATGGATCCGTCACGGGCTCTCCCACCAGATCCCCGTCTACCTGATCTTCGCGGAGACGCTCGCTCCGCCGCCTCCCTCCGTCCGGGCCTCCCTGATCTTCCTGAGGAGGGGGGTGAAGGTCGTTACGGTCGCGGGACCGCAGTGGGAAGCGGTCCGGCAGGACTGGGCCGCGGCGACGCGGGATTGGCTGGCGGTCGCTACGGCCGGCTATTTCCCGCCCCTTCCCCACCACCGGTTCCGCTACGCGGGCGATCTGCCGCCGAGATATTGCGATGCGTGCCCGTTCAAGGACCACTGCCGCGTTTCGCCGGCCTTCGAGGGGACGGAGCGGGAGACCGAGGCGCTGTTGCCCCGGGTGGATGCGGAGCCGGCGCTGCGGCCGGTCCGGGACCACCGCCCCGCGGTGGAACGATAATGGAAAGCGAACGCATCCGGGCCGTCACCGACTTCACCCGCGACCTCGCGGTGGACGCCTCCGCGGGCACCGGGAAGACCGCCACGCTGATCGCCCGGGTCACCAACCTCTTCCTCCTGCGGAAGGAGCTGCTTCCCGACCAGGTCCTCCTGCTCACGTTCACCGAGAAGGCGGCGGCCGAGATGAAGTCCCGGGTGGTGGAGGGCTGGGAGCTCCTCCTTGCCGCTTGCCGCTCCGTCGGAACCTTCGAGGAGGCGGAGGGAAAGCTCCTCTCCTGGAACCCGCTCGTGCGGATCCCGCGGGATATCTATCCGTCGCTTGCGGACCTCAGGAGCCGGTCGGTGGAGATGGCCGACGGGGTCGGGAGGCTCTCGGTCACCACCTTCCACTCCTTCTGCGCCCGCGTCCTGCTCTCCTTCCCCGCCGAGGCGCGCGTCGATCCGAAGTTCGAGGTCCTTCCGGAGAACGCCTCTTCCGACGCCTGGGACGGCGCCTTCCGGAAGTTCCTGCGGGCCGAGTTCGGAGGGGAGGAGACCGACCCCGCGTGGGAGCTCGTCCTTTCCCGCTCCTCGAGCCAGGAGGCGGTCTTCGCGATGATCCGGCGCCTGTGCCTTTCCCAGCGGGACCTCCTCCTCTCGGGCTCCCTCGACTTCGGGACACCCTCCGATTTCCTCGACCACCTCGGGCGGGAGTATTCAGGCGCGGTCGAATGGTTCCAGGCGTTCGCGGCCGGGATAGGCGACCCGGAACACGAGATGGCGCCGGTCCTCAGAAGGGCGAACGAGACGCTCGGACGGGCCTGGGACGCCGTGTCGCGGGGAGATCTCGACGCTGCCAGCGCGGCGGCGGAGGAGGGGGCCGCCGCGATGGCGTTCAACGCCAACCTCACGCGAAGCAGGAAAGCATTCCCCCAGCCGCCGGGCCATACCCCCGCCGGCGCGCGGGACCTCCTCCTGGAGTTCTTCCGGGAGCTCCGCGAGGCGCCGCAGGGGGACGCCGCCGCGCGGTTCCTCGTCGACCGGGCGCGGATCGCCGCGCGGCTCTACGAGGAGGCCAAGGGGAGCGGCCTCGACTTCATGGACCTGCTCCTCCGCGCGAACGCGCTGCTCCTCGGGAACGGCTCCGTGGCGGCGAGGCTGTCGCAGCGATTCCGGTACATCTTCGTGGACGAGTTCCAGGACACCGACCCGCTCCAGGCGGGGATGCTGCGCGCCCTTTCGTCGGACGGCGCGCCGGGCCGGCTGTTCCTGGTGGGAGACCCCAAGCAGTCCATCTACGGATTCCGCCGCGCGGACATCCAGGTCTACCACCGGTTCCGGGAAGAGCTGCTCTCCCGCACCGGCGACGGACTGGCGCTGGTGAGGAACTTCCGCAGCCGGCCGGACCTCATACGGACGACCAACGGGCTCTTCGGCCGCGTGCTCTCCGGCCGGGGCGATTTCTCTCCCCCCTACGTCCCCGTGTTCCCGGACCGGCAGGACGAGGGGGCGGGTCCCCCGGCGACCCTTTTCTCGATGGGGGAAGGGGTCCCGGAGCCGGAATTCCTGTGCGGCCTGATCCGGCGGATCCTCGAAACCGTCCGGGTAGGGGGAAAGGGCGGCGCTCCGGAGCGCGCGGCCGTCTACCGGGACATCGCGGTCCTCTACCGGTCCGACACGGGAGGGGAGGTTCTTTCCTCCTACCGCAAGGCGCTCGTCTCCGCCGGGATCCCCCACGTGGTCCCGCAGCGCAAGGGGTTCTACACGCGGCAGGAGGTCCAGGACCTGAGGATGGTCCTGTCCGCCGTCGACGAGCCCGCCGACCGCTCCGCCCGGTACGCCGCGCTCAAGACCCTGTTCTTCGGGCTCGGGGACGGGGAGATTCTCCCCCTTTACGCTTCCGGCAAGGAGGCCGCCTCTCCGAGAGTGCGCGACGCCCTGGGGGTGCTTCGCCGCCTCTCCGCCCGCCGGGGCCGGACCTCCCTTCCGGATCTTCTTGCCGAGCTGTACCGGGAGGCCGGGGTGGATTTCGTCGCTGCCCGGCTTGCGGAAGGGGAGAGGATCCTGCAGAACCTCGCCAAGGCGCTCGACATGGCACGCGCCTTCGAATGGAGGGGAGGGGGCTCCTTGAAGGCGTTCCTGGCGGAGATCCGGCGCAGGACCGAGGAGGACCGGGAGGAGAACGAGTTCCCTTCCTTCGACGAGGGGGAGAACGCGGTGAGCCTCTCCACCATCCATGCGTCCAAGGGGCTGGAGTTTCCCGTCGTGATCCTCGCCAACCTTTCGCGAGGGGGGAAAAAGCCGCTGGAGGGGCTGCGGGTGGACCGGGTCCGGGGGCTGGCGGCGGTGATCTTCCCGGGGTTCAAGACGTACTCGGCGTATCGCCTCGTGCGCCTCGACGGGGACAGCATCCCGTTCGAGCAGTGGGAGCGGGAGAAGCAGGCGGCGGAGGAGAAGCGCCTCCTGTACGTCGCCGCGACCCGCGCCCGGGACCGCCTCCTCCTGGTGGAAGGGGCGAAGGGAAGAGGGTCGGAGCTCCAAGGAGCGCTTCGCGAAGGGCTGTCGGGATCGACGGACGGCGGGGAGGGCCGGTGCGCGGTGACCGGTCTTGCAGGCAGGCGGCGTGTCTTCCCGGGGGGAGGGGAGCTGCTCCAGGCGGCGGTCCCGGTTCTTCCGCCCCTTGACGTCTCCCCCGAGGCGCATCCCCCCGATCTCTCCCTTCCGAGGGATTGGTCGCCCCCTCCGATCGAGCCCTCTCCCCCTGCTCCGGAACCGGTTTCCCTCAAGGAGTTCCACGACCGGGCCCGGGGGAGGCAGTTCGGCGACAAGGTCCACCGGGCGCTGGAGGCGGCCCCGCCGGTCGCAGCAGGGTGGCCCCCGCCCGCGCCGGCTCCCGTCCTCTGGGGAGAAGGCGAGGCGGCCCGCTGGGAGGCGATCCGCGGGCGGATCGCGGCGAGCCCCTTCTTCCGGGAGCTGTGCGAGACGGCCCTGGTGGGGACCGAGGTCCCGCTGGTTGCGTGCAGGGGAGGATGGGCCGAGGAAGACCGCGCGGACCTGGTCGTCCGCTCCTCCCGGGAGTGCTGGGTCGTCGACTACAAGACGGGCCGGCGAGAGAGAGCATCCGAGGATCTGTACGCCGTCCAGGTGCGAAACTACATGGCGATCCTGGCCGACGCCTGGAAGGCGCCGGTCCGCGGCTTCATCTGGTATGTCGAGACCGGCGAAGCCGTGGAAGTGAACTGAAAAACAAATTTCTGAAGATTCCCGAAAATCTTCCGAAACGGAATTCATCTTCGCAGGAGGGGGCCTGTCCATGATGATGAAAATGGCGATCAACCTTGTCGCGTCCGCGGCTCTTTTCGTTTTCGTCCATTCCGCCGCTTTTGCCGACGTCGCCGCAAACTATTTCGGCGGTCTGGGGGAGACGCCGGCGACCCGGATGGAGAACTTCCTCTACGGGAAGGTGGAATCCTTCAAGTGGAAGGAGTTCGACGACGGCGGCAATCGCCTGCTGAAGGAGTCCGGCCCCCGGTACGGCGTCGGGTATTCCGGCAGCTTGATTCGGGACAGGGCCTTCTTCCGGCCAAGGGCGGAGTACTTCCGGGGCACGGTGGATTACGACGGGCAGACGCAGAGCGGCACGCCCGTCCAGACCGACACGGGTTACTGGGGACTCAAGATCGAGGGGGACGCCGGCGGGATCATCCCTCTGGCGAACTGGATTTCCGTGGAGCCTTTCGGCGGCCTCGGGTACAGCTACTGGGTGAGGGATATCAAGAGCACGGGCCAGGCGATCGGCTACAAGGAGTACTGGGACAGCGTTTATCTGCGGCTCGGCCTGAGAGGGGAAGGCGGCCCCGAGTCCTCACCGTCCCTGAAAGCGTTCGGGGTGATCGGGGTCAAATGGCCGTTCTCCAATACCAACACCGCCGATCTGCCGGGAATCGGAAAGGTGAAGCTCGAGCCGGGACACGATCCGTCCCTCTTCGCCGAGACCGGGATCCGGTACAGGTTCCTTTCGGCGGCCTTCTTCTACGATTCGATGCGGTTCTCGAAATCCGCGGAGGTCATCATACCGGTCAGCCAGACCCAAACCCTGGTCGTCTTTCAGCCCAAGTCGACGGCCGATATCTTCGGCGTCAATCTCGGGCTGGTGTTCTAAAGGAGCGTTCGGTTTACCGGATCGGTTTCAGGTAGATGAGCTTGTCGTCGCCCTCGTCGTAGTAGTCGGGCAGTTGCGCGGCGAGGGTGCATCCGATCTTGATGTAGAACTCCCGGGTGGAGCCGTAGCTTTCCTTGGAAGAGGTCTCGATGACCAGGAGCTTCCCTCCCTTGCGCTTCACCTCCTCCTCGACGAACGCCACGATCTTCCGGCCGTACCCCTTCCCCATCCGGTCGGCGCGGGTGGCGAGCCAATAGAGGTCGAAGGTGGATCTGGTCATCGGGTTCTTCCCGAAGCAGGCGTAGGCGGCGACGGCGCCGTCCTCCTCCTCCAGGACGAAGGGGTGGTAGTCGTCCTGGCCGGGCTTCGCAAGGGCGATGTCGACGAGCTCCATCGCCACCTCCACCTCGTGGGGCTTGAACGCCCCCGTCCCCTCGATCAGGCCGCGCACGGCCTCACGGTCCGCGGCCGTGACCGGCCGGATCCGGGTCACCTGGCCCCCCTGGCCAGCCCGAGGCGCAGGATCTCCAGGAGCAGCGCTTCGTAGGAAAGGCCGCCTGCGCGGGCGGCGCGGGAGAGGCCGGCGTCGGCAGAAATGTCGGGATTGGGGTTCACCTCGAGGACGAAGAGCCTCCCGTTCCCGTCGGTGCGGAAGTCCACGCGGGCATAGCCGCACAGGCCGAAGACGCGGGCGCACTCGATCGTCAACTCCGTCAGACGGGCGCGCAGGCTTTCGGGGATTCGGGCGGGGCATTCCGGCGCGATCTCCGCGTAGGATGGATGGGCGGGATCCCACTTCGATTCGAAGGAGCAGACCCGCCACCTGGCGTTCCGATAGACGAGCTCCGCGGGAGGCAGAGTGCGGTAGGGGTCCTCCGCCGTGCCGTTGCCGAGAACGGCGACGTTGAACTCCCGCCCTCCCACGAACTCCTCGACGATCGCCTCCTGGTTGTACCTCTCGATGACGTGCGCCACCCGTTCCTTGAGTCTCGTCTCGTCCTCGACGACGCTCTCCTCCGTGATCCCCGCCGACCCGTCCTCCTTGGCCGGCTTGACGATGGCGGGGAAGGAAAGCCCCGATGCCTCTTCCGGCACGGAGGAATAGAGGCGGAAGCCCGGCGTGGGCAGCCCGTGGGCGGAGAGGACCCGCTTGGCGAGCGCCTTGTTGTTGCAGACCGCCAAGGGCATCGGGCCGTTGCCCGTGTAGGGAAGGCGGAGAAGCTCCAGGAACGCGGCGGCGTGGGGCTCCTTCTGCGCGGAGTTGTGGGGGCACTCGCTCAAGTTGTACACCGCGTCCGCCCCGAAGGACCGGAACGCGTCGGCGAGCGTGACGACGTCCCTCGGGAAGGTGAAGAACCGGGCGGGAAGCCCCACACGGTTCAGCGCGTCCGTGATCACGCGGGCGTTCACGGCCAGGTCCATGGTCTCCCGCATCCTGGCGTCGACCCCCGCGAGGGATTCCTCCACGGAGGTGTAGAGCACGGCCACCCTTTTCCCGGAGAGGTCCAGCGGTGTCATCGGAGGGAGACCTCCTGGCGGGAAAGGGCGTGGGAGAGGATCTCCGAGATGAGGGATAGATAGGGCATCCCCATCCGGTCGGCCATGATCGGAAGATCGCCGTACCCCGGCGAAAGACCGGGGAGCGGGTTGCACTCGATGAACTGGGGGACCCCGTCCGCGTCGAGCCGGAAGTCGATGCGGGAGAAGTCGCGGCACCCGAGCAGCCGGTAGATCCCCGTCGCGCACCGCTCGATCCCGGAGAGGGTCTCCGGCGGAAACGGCGGAGGGCAGCGGTACTCGACGAGCTTTTCCCAGTCGCGCTTGACTTCGAGCGAGTAGACGAACTCCTCGTTGCGCACCGTCCTCGGCGCGATCTCCATGACGCCGGCCACCCGAGGGGGATCGTTGCCCAGGATCCCCACGGTGACCTCCGGCCCCGCGACGAACTCCTCGACGAGGGCGTCCTGGCGGTACGTCCCGGTGACGAACCGGACCATCTCCCGCGCCTTCTCCGGCGTGGCGGCCCGGGAGGCGAGACGCACCCCCTTGCTGGACCCTTCGAAGGCCGGCTTCACGATGACGGGATAGGAGAGCCCGGCGTCGGCGAACTCCGCGGCCGATCGGAAGGTGCGGAAATTCGGGGTGGGGAACCCTGCCGATGCGGCCAGCCGCTTGGCGACCGGCTTGTCGAGGGTGACGCAGAGGGTGAGCGGATCCGAGCCGACGTAGGGGATCCCGAGCAGCTCGAGCAGCGCGGGGACGTGCGCCTCGCGGCACCGTCCTCCTTCCCCTTCGGCGATGTTGAAGACGATGTCGGGGCGGCTGTGCTGGAGCGCCTCGATGATCGCGGGTCCCGCGCCCAGGCGGATCACCTCGTGGCCGAGGGAGGCAAGCGCATCGCAGATGTGCCCGACGGTCGCCTCCGAGTCGTATTCCTCGAAGGCGTCCACCGGCAGGTGGGCGGGCGGGTCGGAGGGCTTTACGTTGTAGGAGAGGCCGACTCGCACCGTCTCCTTCTCCGGGCCATCCGCTCGTTGCCGGCGGGGATCAGGGCCTTGACTTCTCCGGTCATCAGTCGATATACGTCCGCCCGGGACGGGAGGGACTCCGCCTCCGGCCGGGCCGAGGGGCGCCCGTCGGCCCGCGGCTCCTCGTAGCTCACGATGATCCCTTCGTAGTTCCGCAGGATCGTGCGCTGCTCTCCCATCGAGAGGATGTAGTTCGGCATGAGGGGGATCTTCCCGCCTCCGCCCGGCACGTCCACAACGAAGGTGGGGATGGCGAGGCCGGAAGTGTGGCCCCGCAACGCCTCCATGATCTCGATCCCTTTTGAAAGACGCGTCCGGAAATGCTCGAGCCCTCTCACCTGGTCGCACTGGAAAAGGTAGTAGGGCCGGACCTTCGCCTTGAGGAGCTGCGTGTTGAGCCGCCTTATGATCTCGGGGTGGTCGTTTATCCCTTTCAGGAGGACCGTCTGGTTGTTCACCGGGACGCCGGCCCGAAGGAGCCGGTCGCACGCTTGCCGCGCCTCCTCGGTGACCTCGCGCGGATGGTTGAACTGGGTGTTGATCCAGATCGGGCCGTACTTCGAAAGCAAAGAGCAGAGCTCGTCGTCGATCCGCATCGGGAGGACCACCGGGACGCGGGTGCCGATCCGGATGATCTCCACGTGCGGGATCTTTCGCAGCCCCTTGAGGATGTACTCGATGCGCGCGGTGGGCAGCGTGAGGGGATCGCCCCCCGAGACGATGACGTCCCGAATCTCCTCGTGCCGCTTGATGTAGGAGAACATCTTCCCGAGCTCGAACTCGGTCTTGGCCCCTTCGCCCAGCGCCCAGATCCGCTTCCGCGTGCAGTGCCGGCAGTACATCGAGCAGAAGTTGGTCACCACCATGAGGCACCGGTCGGGGTACCGGTGGGTGAGGCCGGGGACGGGGCTGTCCTTCTCCTCGTCGAGCGGGTCGTCCTCGCCGACGTCCATCCCGAAGTATTCCCCGGTGCCCGGGATCGCCTGGAGGGCGATCGGATCGGCGGGGTCGTCGAGCCGGATGAGCGACAGGTAGTACGGGGTGATGCCCAGGTGATAGAGGTCGTTGACGCGTTCGAGGATGGCGGTCTCTTCCGGGGAGAAGTAGCGCAGCCCCGCGAGGGAGGCGACGGAGGTGATGCGGTGAGAGAGCTGCCAGCGGTAGTCGTTCCACTCCTCCCTCGATACGTTCTGCCACGGGAGGCCGACGGGGTTGCGGCCGCCTGCGCCGTTGTTCAGTGGAGCGGAATCGTCACCTAGGTTTGGGTCCATCTCCTCCTCGCTTCGTTCGTCGTCCGCGGGGTTGGGTTGCCCGTTTCCTTACCGTCCGCCGGTCCTGACCCAGAGAAAATCGACGGGAGCCTTTCCCTTGTTCGAAAAAGCGAACTCCTTCTCGGCGGGGAAGTACAGGCTTTCCCCTTTCCGCGCCAGGAAGGTGGCGTTCCCCAGCCGCAGCCCCAGCCGCCCGGAGAGGACGAAGACGTAGTTCTCGCCTTCCTGGGCCGGCTCGAGGGGCGTCTCCTTGCCCGGCTTGATTGTCGCCCGGTAGGCGACGAGGGAGCGGTAGCGGCTCTTGGGGAGAAGGGTTTCGAAGGACTGGTATCCCGTCACTTCCGAGGGAAGGGCGTCCGTTCTCCGGAACAGCACCTTCTCCTCGTCGTCGTCGGCGAAAAAGGAGGAAGGGGTTTCGTTGAGCGCGGCGATGATCTGGAGGAGATTGGCGACCGAAGGCGAGGTGTAGTTCCGCTCGATCTGGGAGATGGAGCCTTTGGTGAGGCCCGCCCGTTCCGCCAGGTCGGCCTGGGCGAGTCCGTTGATCTGCCGGAGATGCTTGATCCTGGCCCCGATATCTATCAATACGGTTTTCTAAACCTCCCGTTTAAAAATCTATCCAAATTTTACGAACGCGAAAAATGGCTGTCAACAGGAAAATGTCGATTCCTCAAAAGAAATTTGCCCCGTCGCCCCTGTCCGCTATCCGGCGTGGCCCGGTTCTCTATACCCCGAAAAACGGCCTGCGCAGCGGCCGCGCGTGCGAGCCGCCGCGCAACGTATACCCAAGGCGCCCGCTTCTGCTGTCGATGCGCGGAAGTCGCTATGCCTCGGGGGGACCCCGCTTGCGTCCGCCGCTGCTCCCCGTCTCTGTCCAGCGGACGTGCCTCCTGGTCCCCTCCCAGTCCTTCGAGTTTCCGATGCAGTCCGCGCGCCCTCCTCCATCTTAGGAAGACGGGGCCTTTAGCCGGTTCCGCTGCGGCTCCGCTTCGCTGGGCCCCCCCTGCGGCATGCTCCTCCCGCGCGGACTTGGCGGCAGTGGTTGAGGCGCACCCGGGAATCCCGCGTGCGAGCCGCCGCAACGGGGTGCCCCTTGCGGGGGCCTGAGCGACGAAGTGAAGCCAGGGATGGCGGGAGCGAGGAGCGCCGGAGCCGCCGCCTGTCCAGGGACGGACAGGCAAGGCGTCCCCCGCGAGGGGTACCCCGTGAGGCGGTACTCGCACGGCAACGGACCCCCTGAAGGCGCGGTGACTTCCGCATGGGTGACGCGGCCCGCGCGAATTGCGCGCCCGAATGCGCGCCGGAATTGACAGCGGGCGCCGAATCGTGGAAAATAATGAACCTTGCAGGTGGGGGAGTAGCTCAGCTGGGAGAGCACCACGTTCGCAACGTGGGGGTCGAGGGTTCAAATCCCTTCTCCTCCACCACCTTCATGTAGAATCTCGATGGGATGACCCTC
>JACRIV010000077.1 GCA_016220005.1 Deltaproteobacteria bacterium | reverse complement strand
TCGGCGACGTTGCGGGAATGGTTCCGCATCTCCTCGTCCCGCAGTTCGATCAGACCGGAGAAGGCGGCGATGGAGCTCCTGAACTCCTCCTTGAGCCTCTCGTTCAGCCTCTGGAGGTCCTCGTTCCTCCTGCGGATCTCGGCGGTCCGCTCCAGCACCCGTCGCTTCAGCTGTTCGTTCCACAGCGTCAATTCCTCGTTCTGCCGTTTCACCACCCCCTGCAGCCGAAGGTTCTCCGCCAGCAGCCCGTATCGATGCACGCCGTCCCGGACGACCTGCACGAGCTCGTCGTCGCTCCAGGGCTTGGATATGTAGCGATGCGCGCCCCCCCGGTTGATCGCATCAACCGTTGCCTGAATGTCGGCATAGCCCGTCAGCATGAACCGCATGGCGTGCGGCGCCATTTCCTTCGCCTTCTCCAGGAAATCCACCCCCGAGAGCCCGGGCATCCGCTGGTCGGAGACGATGAGGCCCACATCCCGGTTGCTCTCCAGGACCTTCACGCCTTCCTCCCCCGAGGCGGCGGTCAGAACCTCCCAGGGCTGCTCCATGAGCAGCCGCCGGATCGACCTCAGTATGTTCACCTCGTCATCGACGAAAAGAATCTTGACGGGGGCATCCGCTTTCCGTTCATCCATTTCCTTTTTCCCGCGAGGGATGGTTCATCCCTCCCCTGCCGCACATCTCTTTCCCAGCCCTCTCCGCCAGAAGCCGCTCGAGATTCTCGTTCAGCCGCCGCAATTCCTCGTTTTTCCTCTGCAGCTCGCCTGCGAGCTGCGCGTTCTTCTTCTGCAGGAGATATTTTTCCAGGGCGTTCGATATCGTGACCTTGAGATCGTCGTCGTTCCAGGGCTTGGGGATGAACTTGTAGATCTGGCCCTCGTTGATCGCCGAGACCACGGCAGCGGTATCGGCGTATCCGGAAAGAACGATCCGAACCGTCTCGGGCCAGTTCCGGTACACCTCCCGCAGGAAGTCGACCCCGGTCATCCCCGGCATCCGGTAATCGGAGATGATGATCTGGATCGGGGACACGGTCCGCAGGGTTTCGAGCCCCTCTCCCCCGGAGGTACAGGCGAGGATCTCGACGTCCTCGTCGAGGAAAACCCTCTCGACGGCCTTGAGGACGTTCCGCTCGTCGTCGACCAGCAGGATTCGGATCTTCTCCTCCATGTCACCTCCCCTCCACGACGGGGATCCGGACCGTGAACGTCGTGCCCTTGCCCACCCCGCTCCTGACGGTAATCTCCCCGTTGTGCTTCTTCACGATGTCGTAAGCGATGCTCAAGCCCAGCCCCGTCCCCTTCCCGACCTCCTTCGTCGTGAAGAAGGGCTCGAAGATCCTGTCCTGCAGCTCCTCGGGGATCCCGCACCCCGTGTCCGATACGGAGGCCAGGATGGACCCGTTCTCCGTCCAGGTCCTCACGGTGATCTCCCCCTGACGGTCGATGGCGTGGGCGGCGTTGACCAGGAGGTTCATGAAGACCTGGTTCAACTGCTGGGGAAAGCATTTCGTCAGCGGGAGGTCGCCGTATTCCTTCTTCAGGGAGGCCTTGTACTTGATCTCGTTCCACGCGATGTTGATCGTGCTGTCGATGCAGTCGTTGATGGAGGCATGCTTGGTTTCCGCCTGATTCACCCGGGAGAAGCTCTTCAGGTCCTGGACGATCTTCCGGACCCTCTCGGCGCCTTCCAGCGATTCCCGCACCAGGGCGGCGACATCCTCAAGGATGTAATCGATCTTCAGCTGCTTCCGGCGCTCCTTGACCCCCTCGATCGCCCCGGCGAACCCGAGCGCCTCCAGCGCCCCGGACTGATGGGAAATGAACTCCTCGATGCGGGCCGCGTACTTTCCGAGAGTGCCGAGGTTGCTGGAGATGAAGCCGATCGGGTTGTTGATCTCGTGCGCCACGCCGGCCGCGAGCTGTCCGATGGAGGCCATCTTCTCCTGCTGGAGGACCCTCGCCTGGGTGAGCTTCAGTTCGGTGTAGGCGCCCTCCAGCGCCCTGTTCTTGCTTTCCAGCTCCTCCGTGATCTTCTTCCTCGTTGTGGAATCGTGGATCGTGACGACCTCCCACGAGTCCTCGAAGCCTTCGATCCCCCGGAACGGATAGGAATTGACGATGAACCAGCGCCCCGTCGGCAGGTGGAGGTACTCCGCCCCGTGCTCCAGGCGGTTCTTCGGCCGCCACTCGTCCTCCCGCATCAGCCATTCCAGCTTCTCATCGAGAATTTCCCGGTAGGTCTTCCCCGTGAACTCGGTTACCGCCCTGTTGCAGCGCTTGATTCTCCCGTCCTGATCCAGGAGAAGGACCATGTCCGCGATGCAGTCCATGGTCGCTTCCCATTCCCTCTTCGCGACGGCGACCTGTTTGAACAGCTGGTTCAGCCCGTTGTGTTGCCGGAGAAGCTCCTTCTGGGCGGCCTCCATTCGCATTTTTTCGGTACGTAGAGCTTCCTCGGCCCGCTTGCGGCCGGTTATATCGCGGGAAACGGAAATGATGCACCGGGCCCCGTCGATCGCGATCGTCTCGGCGGAGCGGAGCATCGTGAGGATTCCCCCCGACTTGACCCGGAAGGGAACCTCGTGATTCCATATCCTGCCCTCCTGCTCGAGGATCTTCGCCATCTCCGCGCGGTCCGCGGGATTCACCCATATCCCCAGATCGAGGGACGTGCGCCCGATGACCTCCTCGCGCCGATAGCCCGTGATGCTCAGGAACGCATCGTTTACGTCGAGGTATCGTCCTTCTTCGAGGGTACTGATAGTGATCCAGTCGGGACTTGCGCGGAAAGCCAGCGAGAATATCTCTTCCGAAAGTCGCCGGTTCGCATCGACCGGATCGCTCCCGGTGAGTCCGCTGGCGGGGTCGGCAGGGCTTCTCATCCTCACCCTTCGGGTATTCGGGTTGACCTCGTAAATCCTTATCGGATAACGAGAAACAAAACTTTACGAATAGTGGCGGTTCGTGGCCGTTAAAGAAACGGATTCAAGGATGCCGATAAGATACCAATGGAAGGGATAATTGCCTTGAGTCGGGCGGGGGAGACTTGGCGGAAGCGTGAGGGAATCGAACCCCCCGGAGACATTTCTGCCTCCCGACCGGATTTGAAGTCCGGGGGGGCCACCAGCGCCCCATCCGCTTCCGTCCCCGGAAGACCTCTCCCGCACCCCGGAAGGTGCGGGTCACGTGCTTTTGGGGGCCTCCTTCTCGCGCCGCTTTTTCGCTTTTTCCTTCCGGTGCCGGCGGCGCCGGATTTCCCGCTTCCGTTCCGTCGTCATTCGCACCCTCGCCCGTGGATGGTATGCTGGCGGGGTAATTATAGCAGAAAGGGAAAGGAGGAACGATGAGACGATTCCTGGTTTTTCTCGCCGCTCTATCCGTGGCCGGGGTTGCCTCGGCGCCCGCCATGGCGGTGGAGGTCGGCGCGCGGGCGGTGTACTGGTTCCCCGACCTCACAGCGCATGTGAAGACCACCGACAACAACGTAACGGGCGAATTCGACGCCAAGTCCGACCTCGGCGTCGGGGACGAGAACTTCCTCTCCGGGGAGGCGTTCCTCCGCGCCGGAAACGTGCATTTCCGGGTCGGCTACACGCCGGTGAAATTCGACGGGAACAAGCAGCTTACCCGCCAAGTCGTCTTCGCGGGGCAGACGTTCAACGTCAACGACAACGTGATTTCCCATCTCGACGTCAAAATGATCGACGGCGAGCTGCAATTCGACCTGCTTCGGCCAAATTTCGCGGCGGCGAGCGCGAATCTCGGCGTGATCGTCAAGGTGAAGTACGTGGACGGGAGCGTGGAGATCCGGAGCTCCGCCTCCACGAAGACGAAGGACTTCAGGGCGCCGGTCCCGA
Organism: Deltaproteobacteria bacterium; assembly: GCA_016220005.1. Lineage (GTDB taxonomy): Bacteria > Desulfobacterota > Deferrimicrobia > Deferrimicrobiales > Deferrimicrobiaceae > JACRIV01. Next base: position 25,265 of record JACRIV010000077.1, on the reverse strand, counting down.
TGGTCGGGTTGGGGGCGGGGGTCGGCCTGCTGAAGAACATGCTTCGGGCGGACGTCCGCGCGGCGGGGATCGCTTACTCGGGGAACCATCTTTACGAAGGGGACGCGTTCCTGACCTTCTCCCCGATCCCCTTCTTCGGGGTGCAGGGCGGCTATCGCATCATCGACCTGAAGATCGACGAGGACGACATCGTCGCGTCGCTCAAGCTGAAGGGGCCGTACCTCGGCGCGGAGCTCTCGTTCTGACTTTCAAAACGGGGGACGTTCATTAACTCGAGTATCCTGTTGAATGACTGCCCCCCCCCAGGTAGAATAAGGTCCGCAAGGGCGCTTAACTCAGCGGTAGAGTGCCACCTTCACACGGTGGAAGTCACAGGTTCAAATCCTGTAGCGCCCACCACCCGACGGTCCGCGGGAGGCGCAACGTGCCTCCCGCTTCCTTGATTTCAGCAGGTCCCCGTTACGGTCCCCACCCCCCGGGGATCCGGCGCGTCTCTTGAGATCCTCCTGAACCCGACGGCCTTCAGCATGGAGGATATCTCGCCGGCGGTGTAGGCCCTGCCCCCTTCGGTCACCGCAACCATGTGGAGGGAGAACAGGGCGGCTTCCCGGGGAGCCGCCTTGTCTTCGTTCAAGAGGAACTCCTGCACGGCGGCGCGGCCGCCGGAGAGGGCGGCGAAGACGCCCAGCCTGAGCGCCGCGAACAGCGCCATCGAGCGCTGGTAGCCTCGCTGGTCATCCCCGAAGTCGCTCGCTCGATGCCCCGTCTATCGCTTTTTCAATCTCGGGGCGCCCTCCTTGACGTCGATCACCTCGTAGCCGGCCTCCCGGATCCTTGCGCGGAGCGCGTCAGCCTCGGTGAAATCGCCCGCCTTGCGGGCCTCTTCGCGGCGCGCCGCAAGCTCCTTGACTTCCGCAGGGACCGGCGTTTCCTCGCCGCCGGCAGCGGGCCGGGCGAGGCCTTCGGCCGCCGCTTCGGCGAGCCCAAGCCCCAGGACGGCGTCCCACTCCCTCGCAAGAGCCCGCAACACCCCGCCGGGGAGCCCGGCGCGGGCCGCTTCGTGGACGATTCCGATCGCTCGGGGGATGTTGAGGTCGTCCTCGAGGGCCTCGCGGAAGCGGCGCCGGAAGCCCTCCGCGGCTTCCGGGGACCCATCGCCTCCCTCCGCGGACCGGGCGAGGGACTCCCGAAGGCGGGAAAAAGCCCTGGCCGCGGCCTCCTGCCCCCCCCAGGTGAAGTTCATCGGCGTGCGGTAATGGAGCGTCAGGCAGTAGTATCGGAAATCCATCGGGGCGACTCCGCGGGCGTCGAGGTCCTCGAGCGTATACTCGTTCTTCATCGACTTGGACATCTTGTGCCCGTCGACGAGCAGGTGCGCCGCATGGAGCCACCTGGAGGCGAACCGCTTGTCGGTGGCGGTCATCGCCATGGCCCGCGAGTTCTCATGATGGGGGAACCGCAGGTCGATCCCTCCGACGTGAATGTCGAACTCGGGACCCAGGTACTTGATCGCCATCGCCGCGCACTCGATGTGCCATCCGGGCCACCCGAGCCCCCAAGGGCTATCCCAGCTGAACTCCCGCCCCGGCTCGGCGGGCAGCCACAGGGTGAAGTCCTCCGGGCGCTTCTTGTGCCGGTGGATGGACACGTCCGTGCGCTCCGCGGCCTCCCCCTCGCCGAGATGGGCCCCCGACAGCTCCCCGTACCCCTTCGCCCGGGTCACGTCGAAGTAGAGGTAGCCTCCCTCCTCATAGGCGACCCCCCTGCTCTCCAGCTCCTTGACGATCCCGATCATCTCGGTCACATGCTCCGAGGCCCGCGGGTACACGTCCGCGGGAAGGAAGTTCATCCGGCCGCAGTCCCGGAAAAATGCCTCGGTGAAGAACGCGGCGATCTCCCGCGCCGTCTTCCCCGCGGCGCGCGCCGCGGCGACCACCTTGTCTTCGATGCGCTCGAGGGCCTCCTCGTGCATGTGCCCCATGTCGGTGATGTTCTGGACGGTGAACGTGGAAAAGCCGGAGAACCGGAGCGCCCGGACGAGGACGTCGGTCAGCAGGTAGGTCCGTAAGTTCCCGATGTGCGCATAGCGGTAGACGGTCGGGCCGCACGTGTAGATTCCCGCCCGGCCCGGCCGGATCGGCGCGAAGGGCGCCTTTTGCCTTAAGGCGGTGTCGTACAGGGAGAGCGCCACAAATCCTCCTCCCTCCCCGGCTACATCTCCTGGTAGATCTCCTTCTCGATCTCGTCTTGGAGGAGCTTCACGTGCTTCTTTTCCTCCTCCGCCAGAAAGCCGAACATCTCCCGGATCTTCGGATCCGCGGCGGTCCCGGCGAATTCGGTATAATCCCGGACGGCGCTCTTCTCGCGCTCCAGCGCCATCCGGATGACCTCGATCGGGTTTTTCGACATGGCTCTCCTCCCATTATGGTAAGGGTCCGGCGCGGGCGGCGCTCCGCCCCTTCAGAGCTCCTTAAGGTATTCCTCGACCTTGGCGAGGTGGATCTTCTCTTCCCCTTCGAGCTCCAGGAGAAGCCCCCTGGTGTTCCTGTCCTCGACAACCCCTGCGGCCCGCCCGTAGAAGGAGATGGCGTGGGACTCCGCCTTCTTCGCGATCTCCAGCCCTTTCCGGATCGCCTCCGCCCCGGCGGCGGCCTCGGCCTCGACCCCCTCCTCCCAGGCAAGCTTGTCCAGGTCGATGAGGAACGGCATGTATTTCGTCTCCCACCCGGCCTCGAACTCCGGGATCCCGTACCTGGCTGAAAGCTTCCGGATATGCCCGTCCTCCTCGCCCGTCAGGAACGCGAACAGGTCGCCGGCGGGGGTGTCGGAGTGTCTCGCGGCGAGGCGCTCGTAGAACTTCCGGGCCCGCTCCTCGTGGGCGATCGCCACCTGGAGGATCTCGATCTCGTTCAGATCCAGCATGCCCCTGCTCCTCCGTCTCCCGTCATCCCGGGTGCTTCCTGGCGTAATCGTCCAGCGCCGCCTTCACGGCCTCCTCCGCCATCACGGAGCAGTGTATCTTCACCGGGGGGAGGCCGTCGAGCGCGTCGGCGACATGCCGGTTCGTGATGGCCCGGGCCTCGTCGACGGTCTTCCCCTTGATCATCTCCGTCAGCATCGAGCTGGAGGCGATGGCCGCGCCGCACCCGAAGGTCCGGAACTTCGCGTCGGAGATCCTGCCCTCCTCGACCTTGACGTACAGGCGCATCATGTCCCCGCAGGCGGGGTTGCCGACCTCCCCGACGCCGTCGGCGTTCTCGATCTCCCCGACGTTCCTCGGGTTCATGAAGTGGTCCATCACCTTCGCGCTGTAAGGTCCGGCCATCTCAACCGCCTCCTTGGACTTTCTGCTTCTGGTAATCGAGGTACGTCGGCGACATCTCCCACAGGCGCTTCGCGATGACGGGGAGGACGCGGAGGACGGAGTCCACTTCCTCTTCCGTGTTCCCCTTCCCCAGGCTGAAGGTGATCGACCCGGTGCAGATGTCGGAGGGCACCCCTATCGCCCGCAGCACCGGGGATGCCACCAGGTCCTCCTCGTCGCGCCCCCGGAGGTTCGAGCTGCACGCCGAGCCCGAAGCCGCCATCACGCCGTGAACGTTCAGGAAGAGGAGCAGCGACTCCCCCTCGGCGTACTCCACCCAGAAGCTCACGTGCCCCGGAAGCCGGTCGACCGGGTGGCCGGTGAAGTGGAGGTGGGACACCGTCGCCCCGATCCCGTCCCACAGCCGCTTCCCGAGCCGGCGCAGCTTCCCCGCCCAGGGCGCCATCTCCTCCTTCGCGATCGCGGCCGCCGCGCCCATCCCGGCGATCCCCGGGACGTTCTCGGTGCCCGCCCGGAATCCCCTCTCCTGGAAGCCTCCGTCGATCTGCGAGGCAAGCCTCACCCCCTCGCGGACGTAGAGCGCGCCCACCCCCTTGGGGCCGTAGAAATTGTGCGCCGAGAGCGTGACGAGGTCCGCCCCCGCCGCTTCCACGTCAAGCGGGATGTGACCGGCGGAGGCCGTCGCGTCGGTGTGGAAAAGGACCTCCCGCTCGCGGGCGATCCGTCCTATCTCGGCCACGGGCTCGATCGTGCCGATCTCCGAATTGGCGTGCATCACGGAGACGAGGATCGTGTCCGGGCGGATCGCCCTGCGGACGTCCTCCGGGTCGGCCTTCCCGTCGGAGTCCACCTTGAGGGGCGTGACCTCGTACCCGCGGTTGCGCAGCGGAAGGAGCGCATTCATCACCGAGAAGTGCTCCACCTCCGAGACGACGATGTGCCTCCCCCGCTTCTCGTACGCCTCGGCGGCGCCCTTGATCGCCAGGTTGTTCGCCTCGGTGGCGCCCGATGTGAAGACGATCTCCTGCGGCCTGGCGTGGATCAGCCCGGCGACCCTGGTTCTCGCCGCATCCACCGCTTTGAGGGCCGCCTGCCCCTGGTCGTGGATATGCGAGGAGGGGTTGCCGTACCACTCGAGGAAATAGGGCTTCATCTCCTCGAACACGCGCGGATCGAGAGGGGTCGTGGAGATGTGGTCGAAGAAGATGTGCGCCATGGCGCGCTCCCGCCTATTCCTTCAGGTTGAGCTCCGCCATCTTGTCCCGGATCAGCTTGATGTGTTTCTTCTCCTCCCCGGCGAGGAAGGAGAACATCTTCGTAAGCGAAGGAATCTTCGATTCCCTCGCCTCCTCCTCGTATTCGCCGTAGTTCTGAAGCTCCAGCCGCAGCGCCATGCGGAGAACTTCCTCGATCGTCCAGTTCGCCATCGACAGCCTCCCGCAAGGTCGGTCCGCGAAGGGCGCCTTGAAAACCGCCCTATTGCGTTTTATTCGACCGTATTATGATTGAAAAAAGGCCGAAGCCGTTTCATCCATATAATCCCAACCCCCGCGACGGGTCAAGGATAGCTGGCGGGGGACACTAAGGAAATCATATCCTGAAAGGAAATCATATTATGAAGAAAGCCCCCCTGCTGATCGCCTTTGCCCTCGTCCTTTGTTTCGCCGTCGCCTTCCTCTTGTACCGAAGCTGGCGGACGGCGGTCCCGGCCGCCCCCCGCGGCGCCGAGGCGTCCGGAGGATTGACGGCCCCTCCCTTTTCCCTTCCCGACGTCAGCGGGAACCATGTCGCTTCCTCCCGGTTCGCCGGGAAGCCGACCGCCATCAACTTCTTCGCCACCTGGTGCCCCCCTTGCCGGGAGGAGATCCCCGGATTCGTGGAGGTGTACAACAAGTACCGGGAGAGAGGCTTCGAACTTGTCGGCATCTCGCTCGACACGGACACCCGGGGGGACCTCCCGCAGTTCCTGATGCAGAACCGGATCGGGTACCGGATCCTCCTGGGGGACATCGCCACCGCCCGGGCCTACGGCGGGGTCACCTCCATCCCCACCACCTTCTTCGTGGGAAAGGACGGGCGGATCAAGAACGTCCACGTCGGATACATGGACAGGGAGGCGTTCGACAGGGAGGTCCAGAAGCTGCTGTAAGGTAAGGAAAAGCAAGGGAGGCGAAAAGGTGTTCTTTCGCCTCCCGTACACTGTACCGGGCCTTCCGGCCCGTTGCGTAGCGACCGATTACGCCGGAACGCAGGCAGCGGTAGGACACACGCCGGCGCATGCGGCGCAATCGGTGCACTTGCCCGCATCGATCACGTAAACGGGATCTCCCTCCGCGATGCATTGGGCGGGACATTCCGGCGCGCAGGCGCCGCAGGCGATGCAGTCCTCCGTGATCTTGTATGCCATCTTGCCTCCCTGTTGTCTTGTTGTCTACACCGACTCCACCCGTTCGACCGAGGGAATCTCCTCTTTCAGCGCCGCCTCGATGCCGCCTTTCAGCGTCATCGTTGCCATGGGGCAGCCGCCGCATGCGCCGGTGAGGCGCACTTTCACCACGCCCCCTTGGACATCGACGAGTTCCACGTCTCCCCCGTCGGCCTGCAGGGCCGGGCGAATCTTATCCAGTACCTTTTGCACTTCCAGACGCATAATTACCTCCTCCGGGTTCCCCCCATAAAAATAGGATGTCCTCCTTCTCCGCCACGTTCCTTGACCGAGGTCAATCGGCGGAGAGCATCTCGAAACCGGCCTTCTTGAGGGCGGCCTTGAGGACCTTGTAGTTCTTCGTCTCGATGCGAAGGATGAGGACCTTCATTTCCGGATCGTCGTGCGCCGCCGTGGCCACGGAAACGATGTTCGCGTCGAAGTCCTTGAGGAGCTTCAGGACCTCGAAGAGCATCCCCGGCCTGTTCGGCAGGGCAATCTCCACCCTGTAGCCGGGGCCGCTCACGCCCATCGAATCGATGAAGGCGTCGAGGATGTCGGTCTCCGTCAGGATCCCCACCAGCTTGCCGTTCTCGATCACCGGGAGGCACCCGACCTTTTTCTCCCGCATGATCAGGGCGGCCTCCTCGATCGGGGCGCCGGGGGAGATCGTGTACGGCCGTCGCGTCATGATCTGCTTTACCTTCACCTTGTCGAGAAGGTAATAGATCTCGCGGATTTCCAGGGCGGTCGCCGGAGACGGGGAAGCCTGCTTGATATCCGTTTCGGTGAGGATCCCGACGAGCTTCTCCCCGTCCTTGAGCACGGGGAGGTGGCGGATCCCGTGCTCCCTCAACAGGTCCATCGCCTTCTTCATGGAGTCGTTCTCGTCCACGTACACCGGGTTCCGCATCATCCGCTTCGCGACGATCATGAGTGTACCCTCCCGTTTTGTTCCGCCGTGATGACCGGTCAGGTGAAGTAACGCCGGACCAGGTCGAAAGTGCGCGTCAGGTCGACGTCGGAGACCAGGAAGAACAGGACCCCGTCCCTCTCCCAGAATACGAAGGATTTCCCCTCCTTCTCCCACGAGAGGAAGGAGGAGCCCGCGAACAGCGTCGCGGAGGGCTCGGGGGCCCGGAGCGGGTCGGGACGCACGATCAGGAGGAGAAAGGGGTCCTCGGCGAAGGTCAGGCGGACCGCGGCCGCCGCCTGCATCCCCACCTTCTCGCGGGTGGCGCCCCTGTAAACGAACAGGTCCTCGTCCCTGGGGAGCAGCACTTTCGCGCCGACCCAATCCCTGACCCGGTCCTCGATCTCCCCGGGGTCCCGCGATGCGCCCGCCTTCCCGTCCTTCTGCGACGCGGCGAAGATCCGCATCGCCTCCCGCGCCATCCCCTCCACGCGCCGGGTCGAAGGTTCCCGGGAAATGTGGTATCCCACCACCCCTACCGTGACGGTCAGGAGAACGAGGACGATCGCCAGGCGGGGCCGGAAGCTGAACGCTCCGAAGCGGGATGTATGATTGATTCTATGCTCACCACCCAACGATTTCCACTCCGAGGTCCCGAAGCAGAGCCCGGGTGGCGGCGTGGGGTCTTCCGGAGACCAGGACCGCCTCCCGCACTTTCCTTTCCCTGAGGCGCTCCGGGGAGGTCACGAACGACCCGGTGACGCGGACCGTGTACCCTTCTTTCTCTCCCCCGGCAAGGAGGAACTCCCGGCGCTCCTCCAGGGCGACTCCCGCTTCCCGCAGGACGCGCCGGAAGATCGTCTTCCCGGTGTCGTCCCTCCCGATGGCAAACACGGTATACCCCGAATCCCTGACGAGCGTCCGAAGGGCGGACGACATCTTCCCCGTGTCCGCAATATAGCGCTTCCCCCCTGTCTCGAACATCCTTTCCGGCTGGATGACCAACTGGAACCCATCCCCTTTCCCCCCGATCGAAAGGCGCTCCCCTTCCTTTTTCGGGATTCCGAGGTAATCGAGCGCGAAATCGAGCGCCGCCAGACCTCCAGGGGGCACCGCCAGGCGGGATGGGTCCTCGGGATCGCCCCCCCCGTTGTCGATCCCGACCAGGAAACCTTCGAGTGCCTTCGGATCGGCGGCGTACGGGAGCACCCGGATCCCGACCTTGTCCGCGTACCGCAGGACCGCGGCGAGTTCGTCCATCGGTTTCTCCGAGACCTCCTTGACGAGGATCACCTCCCCGGAGAGCAGGCTCCGCGGCGCCCTGAGCACCACCCAACGCGCGGGGAGCGCCACCGAGACCTCTTCCCCGATGACGAGGGGGCGCGCACGGCCGTCTTTCACCGAGTGATAGCCGGAGACCCGCAGGAGCCGGTCGATCATCTCCCCCGCGTCGCCGGCCCCTTCCATGGAGACCACCCGGTAGTTCTTCCAGGTGGCCCCGATGAGTGTGCCCACGTTCGCCGGCAGCACGCCCCGGAAATCGATCAGCGCCTGAATGCCGTTTCCGAAGCGGACGACGGGAAAATCCTCAAGGTTCAGGACCACCTCCCCGCCCGACGGAATCGGGAGATACAGGGTCCCGCGATCGATCCACTTCTCCCCCAGTCCCGCCAGGAGGTCGGATAGGAGCCCCCGGTAGGGCGGCTTGTAGGGAGGAGGGAGCTCCTCGTTCTCCTTCTTCGCGGCCTTCGGGGCCGACTCCACCGCCGGCGCGGCCGGCTGCCGTGCGGCGGGAGGGACGATCTGGGCTTCCGGTTTGGCCGGCTCGGCGCTCTCCTGCCCCGCCTCGGCCGGCACGTCTTTCGTGAGCGCCACGGCTGGCGCTTCCGACGCAGCGTCTTTGGCCGGCGCTGCGAGAGGGAGCGCCGGAGGGACCTCTGCGGCCGGCGCCGCGGGAGGGGGCGCCGGAGGGGTTTCCGGGGCCCGCGCCACGGTGGGCGCTTCCTGCGGCGGGGCGAAGTATCCCCGGGTGGGGAGCAGGACCGCCTTCCCCGCCATGATGCGGTTCACGTCCCGGATCGATTCATTCAGCTCCTTCACGGCCGCCAGGTACCGGGGGAGGTTCGCCCGGGAAATCCCGCCGGCAACCAGGAGCCGGGTGAGGTTCTCGCCCTTGGCGATGCGATGGAGAACCGTCTTCCCTTCGACGGCCTGGGGTTCCGGCGCGGCGGCGGGACCCGACGGGACGAGGATCCTCTGCCCGGGCTTGAGCTTCCCCGGGTCCGAAACCTCCGGGTTGGCCCGCCGGAACTCCTTGAGCAGCAGGCCGTAATCCGCGGAGGAGAAATGACCCTTGCGGCCGAGAATCCTCCACAGGCTCTCCCCTTCGGTGACGGTGTGGACCTCGTAGAAGCTCTTCTTTCCCGTCGAGGTGTCCGCAAAGATCCTCTTCTCGAGGAAGATCTTCGGGCGATCCTCCTCCTGGGCGGCCACGGCCGCCGGCAAGAGGGCCGCAAGGACCGCCGCAAGGAGCCCCGTCTTCGAGATCCTCAATATCCTTCCCCCTTGAATGTAGACACCCCCGCGTTCACGCCCACCGTTTTATGCATCTTGGGGCTCTCCCACGGCTCGTCGAGGATGCCGTCGTGGATCGCCCAGCTCCTCCCGCGGACCGTCTTCCAGTGGTCCGGCACTCGGAAAGGAGTGCTGCCGGTAAGCCGTGCGTGGAGGACGCCCCCGGGACGGAACTCCCGGTCGATGTATTCCATCTTCTCCCTTCCCTTGATGTATTGGAAGCCGCCCCGTTCGTAAAGGATGGCGCTGTTGTAGCTCAAGGGCTCCAGGAAATAGAACCTGTGGCCGATGCGCCTGAAGAAATCGTCCCAGCAGGCGATGAGGTCCGGCATGGCCCTCAGGCCGCGCCGCACCTGCGCGGGAGCCAGGCCGGCCTCCATCGCCCGGATCTCCTCGGGGATGTTCCGCCTGGCCGTGCCGAAGTAGGTGTCCTGCCCGTGCTCGTCTACATCGATATTGTACCGCTCCCCGTCGGGGTCGTTCACGATGATGAAGGAGATCTCCACCTGTCCGAAGGAAGAATTGGAAACGTCGAGGAAGTAGGCGGCGTCCCGGTCCGCGGGGTCGCGCCGCAGGTCGATCTGGAAGAACGGCATGTTCTCGGGGCAGACGAACTTGACGCACCGTTTCCCCTCCGGGTTGAGGTACATCTCCGGGTCGATGGAGAACATCTCCAGGAAGCGCCGCGGGATCAGGGAGGAGAGGAACCGCTCACGCTCCCTCTCCGGCATCCGGTTGATTTCGTACACCGAGGTAGGCAAGGCGAGTTCTAATCCGTCTCATAGAGGGAATCGAGCAGCGACCCGTATTTCGCAACGACTACCTTGCGCTTGATCTTCAGCGTGGGCGTAAGCTCGCCGGTCTCCTGCGAGAAGTCGGTCCCCAGGAGGACGAACTTCTTGATCTGCTCGAACGGGGCGAGCGAGCGGTTCAGCTCGTCCACCCGGACACGCAACACCTCCTCGAGGCGGGGATGCTTCGCCAGCCGGGCCGGGTCCCGCTCGTCGATCCCGTTCCGCTCCGCCCATTTGACGATCTCTTCCGCCGACAGGGTCAGGAGGGCGGTGAGGTATTTTTTCCTGTCGCCGTAAACGAACGCCTGGCTGATCATCTTGTCGGTCTTCAAAAGGTTCTCGATGTTCTGCGGCGCGACGTTCTTCCCTCCGGAGGTGACGAGGATGTCCTTCTTCCGATCGGTGATCCGGAGGAACCCTTCCGCGTCGATCGTCCCGATGTCCCCGGAGTGGAACCACCCTTCCGGGTCGATCGCCTCCCGCGTCGCGGCCGGATCGCGGAAATATTCCTTGAACACGTGGGGGCCGCGGATGAGGATCTCCCCGTCGGGAGCGATCCGCACCTCGACGCCGGGAAGAGGCTTGCCGATGGTTCCGAACTTGAAGTCTTCCACGCGGTTGACCGACGTCACGGAAGGGGTTTCCGTCAGGCCGTACCCTTCCAGGACGAGGATCCCCATGGCGTGGAAGAACTCCGCGATCTCCTTCGCCAGCGGCGCGCCGCCCGAAACGAAGAAGCGGAGGCGCCCCCCCAGCCGGCCCCGGATCTTTCCGAACACGAGCCGGTCCGCCAGGGAGAACTTCACCCCCAGCCAGCCTCCGATCGGTTCCCGCCGCTGCCGGCGCGCCGAGACCTCGCGCCCGACCGAAAGCGCCCAGTGGAAGATGGCTTCTTTCGCTCCCCCCTCCTGGCTCACCTTGGCCAGGACGGCGGCGTAGAACTTCTCGTACAGGCGGGGGACGCTGACCATGATGTGCGGGCGGACCGCCGGCAGGTCCTCGGCCACCGTCTGGATGCTCCGCGCGAAGGCGGAAACCGCCATCGCGTGGAAGGAGAGGAAATGCTCGAACCGCCCCAGGACGTGGGCCAGCGGAAGGAACTGGAGCATGACCTCGCCCCGCGGCACCGCGACGACCTCCAGGGCGGCGGTCACGTCGAAGGCGATGTTGCTATGGCGGATCACGGCCCCCTTCGGCGGGCCGGTGGTCCCCGAGGTATAGATGACCGTCACGTCGTCCTCCGGGCGGATCTCCTCCTGCCGCGCCGCCAGCGCGCCGGGGTGCGCCGCCGCGTATCCGGTCCCCTTCGCGCGGAGGTCCGAAAGCCCGATGGTCCCCTCCTTGCCCTCTGCGCTCCCCGTGAGAAGTATCACGGTGGACAGTTCCGGCAGCCTCTTCCTCGCGCCGGCCACCTTGTTCCGCTGGGACTCGTCCTCGACGAAAACCGCCCGCGCGCCCGAGTGGGAAAGGATGTACTCCACCTGGTCCGGCAGGTTGGAGGGGTAGATCGGGACGGTGACGTACCCGCAAAGGATCCCGGCGATGTCGGAGAGGCACCACTCCACCCTCGTGGAGGAGAGGATCGCCACCTTGTCCCCTTTGGCTAACCCAAGGCTCATCAGCCCGCAGGCCATTTCCCGGACCGCCGCTCCCACCTCCCGGTAGGTCATGGGCTCCCACTTCCCTTCCCGCGGGACGATGTAGCGGACCTCGTCGCCCCCTTCCTCGATGCGGGCAAGGAACATCCGGTTGATCGTCGTTTCCTTCATCGCGCTATTCATACTCCACCGCCAGCGTCACGGTGTTGCTGCGTCTCCCGTCGGCATCGAGCGCCCACCCCGTGTAGACGACCCGGCGCCGCTTCCCGTTCCTGGGCGCCTCCTCGATCAGCGTGTAGACGGAGTCGCGGGCGACGCGGTCCCCGTGCGTCCCGTCGTCGTAGAGGATGTTCGTCCCGAAGGTGATCGCCCCGGTGTCCACGTTTTTCGCGTAATAGTAGAGAAGCACCGAGTTCCCGATGTACGTCTTCCTGGCGGGGATGCGGAACTCGACGACCTTGAGTTCCAGCCGCCCCTTCGCTCCCTTTTTGAGGTGCGTCGGGTACCAGTTCACCTGTGCCAGGATGTCGGAGTCCACGTGGCAGTTCAGGCAGAGCTGCCGTCCCACCAGCCTGCGCCTGCGGTGCACGCCCAGCCCTTCCATCACGTCATGGCAGGTGATGCACGTGATCTTGCCGTCCTTGTCCAGCGGCAGGTCCTCCGGCGACTTCATGTCCGGGGCCACCGCGATCTTCACGGGGTGCATGTGCCGGTATCCCTCGTGGCAGGAAGAGCAGAGCGCGACGATGTCCCCGCCGAACTTCAGGCCCGGGTCCCGGCGCCGCGCCGCCTCTTCCGCCGGCGCGGAAACGTGGCAGAAGAGGCATGCCTTCGCGTCCTTTCGCCCGTGCGGACTCTCGGTTTTCCTGTCTTTCTTCTCCGCCGCCCCCCCCGGGACGGCCAGCAGCAGCGCAACGGCTCCCCCAAGGATTGCGCCTGCCCATCTCCCCCGTATCCGCGAGTTCATCCCGATTCCTCCTCATTCCTTCGCGGCCGGGAGTCCCGGACGCGCCCGAACGCTTTCTACCGGAAAAACGGCAAGACATCGTCGTATGTTACCATCCCCCGGCGCAGGAGGTCATGCACGGGCAGAACCGCGGAATAGAAATCCTCCTCGAAAAGCAAGGCAAGCTTCTCCTCGAGCCACGCCTCGGAGGACACGAGATTCTGCACCGCCGGAGTGAAGGGCAGAAGCTCCACCAGCGCCATCTTCCCCGAATACCCTCTCCCCCGGCAGCGCGCGCAGCCGGTGGGGACGAAGAAGGATGCCTCTTCGACGATCGTCTGCAGCTGCGGCCGGTACTTCTCTCCCACCATCCGGAGCGACGGCTTGGCGGGAACCGGGCGGCGGCACTCGAGGCACAGGAGGTCGACGAGGCGCTGGTGCATGATCAAGCGGACGACGTTCGACAGCATGAAAGGGTCGACGTCCAGGGAGAGCACCGTCCGCAGCGTCCGGTCGAAGTTGAACCTGCGCATGCCGCACATCACGGTGGTCCCACCCTGCGCCAGATGGATGAGGTCCGAGAGGTCGGCGGGATCGGAGACGTGCTCGACCATCAGCATGTCGGGCTCCAGCGACTCGGCCAGGCGCGTCCATTTTCCGCCGAACTGCTTCTCGGCCCCCCGGCGCTCCATCTGGATGTACCCCTCGTTGCGGAACCGGAACTGCTCTTCGACGGTAACGACGCGGCTCCCCGGGCGGTGCACCTCCCGCAGGAGGGCGAAGAGCGTCGTGGCCACGCCTCCCGGTCCGGGCGAGGACAGGAGGTAGAGGCCGCCCCCCTTGGCAAGGACCTTGCGGGTGATCTCGATCTGCTCCCCGCTCAGGCCCACGGAATCGAGCGTGATCGCCGCCCGTTGGTCGGGCAGCATCTTGACGATCACCTCCGGGCCGGAGAGTCCCCGCACGAAACTGATGCGGTAAGAGAAGACGCCCGAAGAGGACTCCAGGTGGAAGGTGGTCTCGGGCACCGCGCCGGGGATGTCCGATACCCCGGACAGCTCCGCGAACGCGCCGATGAGGAGCCGCCGGAAGCGAAGCGGGAAGGAAAGGAGGAGCACGGTCCCCGCCTCGCTCCGTCCCTTGAGCAGCGCGTTACGCCCTGCGGCGAACAGCCTCACGCTCGCAAGGCCGGTCGCCGCGGCGCGGAGGAGCACCTTTTCCGCCACCCGCCGCGCCCCTCCCTGGGAGATCCATTTCTGCGCCTCGTCGCCCCCGATCAGGCCGCCCGACAGGTCCTCCGCGGAGAGCTGAAGGGGGTCGGGATAGAAGCGGGAAAGGATCTCCGAGATGAACCGGAGCGGGCAGATGACGAGCCGCACGCTCTGGCCGGTCATCCCCTCGATGGCGGAGAACACGTCGTGGCAGAACGGATCGGCGACCGCCAGGGTCAGCCGTCCGTTCTCCCGGGAGATCGGGGCCAGCAGATTCTCCCGGGCGAGGGACTCGGGGAGAACCTCGCAGAGGGAGAGCGGGACCGATTCGGGATCGATTTCCAGGAAGGGGATCCCGAGCGTTTCCGCAAGCAGCCAGCCCTTTGCGTCCATGTTCAGGAGGTTCGAGAGGAGCGCCTCCTCCAAGGGGGAGATCCCCTGGCTTGCGGCGCGCGTTTTTACTGCCTGGACCGCGTCGGGCGAGATGTAGCCGAGCCTGAGATACGTCTCCAGGAGTTCCGTCTGGGCGCCACCCACGTCGGACCGCCTTCCCCGTTTGTTTTCAACTTTATAAAAAAGGGGAGGGAAAGTAAAATGTTTAATGCCTTCGCAACCCGCGCCATATGGCGACGGAGCGGCCTTCCGGAGGAAAGAGTGAAAACGGAACGAATGCGGGCGGTTGTCCCGCTGATGGCGTTATGCCTCGCGACCGGTGGATGCATGGTCGCCAGCTCCAAGTACGACATCAAGACAAAGGAGGCCGACACCCTTCGCGAGGCCCTCGCGGCGACGAACAAGGAGAGGAACGTGCTCGAGGCCAGGATCGAATCCCTCCAGAAGCAGCTCTCCGACGCGAAGGAGAGCAATTCCTCCCTTTCCTCCCGGGTCCGGACGCAGGAGGACGAGATCCGCAAGATCGGCGAGGAACTCGCGGGGGCGCGCAAGAACTACGAGGGGACCCGCATCACGCGGGAACAGTTCATCTCCGAGCTTCTGGAAAAGGAGAAGGCGACCGGGAAGCGGATCCAGGAGCTTTCCGCCAGGGCGCAGGGCTGCGAGCTCGCGATGGAGAAGCTCCGCAAGGAGTCGGAAGCACGCGAATCCGAACTCGCCCAGTTGCGGCAGCAGACCGAGAAACCCCGCGACGACGAAGCGCTGCGGCGGGAGCGCGACATCCTCCTCGGGCGGGTGGAACGGCTGACGGAAGAGCGCAAGCAGGAGGAGAAACGGCGGGAGAACCGGTTCGCGGCGCTCGCGGAGGCGATCGGAAAGGTCTCCCCTGACATCCCGGTGAAATCCCTGGGGCCCGCCCTGCGCGTGTTCCTCCCCGAGAAAGTCCTCTTCCAGAAAGGGAAGGGCGGGCTCTCCCGCGGCGGCAGGAAGGTCATCGCGGAGCTGGGCAGAGCCGCCGCGGAATTCCCCTCCGCGTCGATCCTCCTGTCCGCGGGCGGAAAGAATTCCGCGGAGGAGATCCGCGCGGTTCTCGCCGGCGACGCGAAGCTCCACGGAGAGCGCATACTCGTCAGGCTTCAGGAAAAAGAGAAGGGCGCGGAGCTTCTTCTCCTCATCCCTTGAAAAACTTGTGATATTTTGTAGGGACGCGCAACGCTTCCACAAGGAGGGGGAGGAATGGACGTCTTCGAGGCGATGAAAGGGCGGCAGAGCGTCCGGAAGTTCCGGAAGGATCCGGTGCCCCGAGAGGCGTTCCTGAAGATGGTGGAGGCCGCATCGCAGGCGCCGTCCGCGGGAAACGCGCAGAACGTGCGGTTCCTCGTCGTCGAGGACAAGGAGCTCCTTTCGAGAATGAAAGGGATCGTGGACGAGATCGTCTCCCGCACTGCGGGCAAGGAGATCCCCAAGGACAAGGTCAACAACTTCAACCTGTTCTGGTCCGCGCCGGCGGCTGTCTGCGCCATCGGCCTCCCTTACGAATCAAACACCGACCGCATCCTCCGGGAGAAGGACCACGAGCGGTACAAGGTCCGCCGCTTCCAGGTCAACGCCGGCCTCCAGAGCGTCTCGGCCGCCGTGATGCAGCTCATCCTGGCCGCATACGCCCTGGGGTTCGGGACGTGCTGGATGACGGGACCTCTGATCGCCAAGCCGGAGCTCGAATCCGCCCTTTCGATCCGCTACCCCGAGGAGCTCCTCGCGGTGATCGCGGTGGGGAAGCCGGAACCCCTGCCCCCGAAACCGCCCCGGAAACGCCCGGAGGAGATCACGGCGTTCCGCTAGCCGTCTTCTCGATCCGGAGACGCTTGATCCGGTACCGCTCGGTTTCGACGACCGTGATCCGGTATCCGTGGGCCAGGAAGGTGACGAGCCCTTCGGGGACGTCCTGGAGATAGTCCATCACGAACCCTCCCGCAGTCTCATAGGTGGCTCCCATGGGGATGCCGATGCCGTACTCCTCTTTGAGGACCCGGATCGGCGTCGCCGCCGGGACCGAGAGCGAGCCGTCCTTTTCCCATTCCGGTCCCTCGTCGGGCTCGGTCCCGTCCGTCAGCCGCCCGACGATCTTCTCCAGCACGTCGTGCATCGTGACCACCCCGCAGAGCTTTCCGTGCTCGTCGATCACCACCGCCATGTGCACCCTCGCGCGCTGGAACCGGCGGAACAGGTCCGCCCCCTTCATCGACTCGGGGACGTACATCGGCTTTTCGAGGAAGCGCTCCCAGCGCGCCTCCGCGGACGGCCGGAAGAGGCTGTAAGAGGACAATACCCCCACCACCTCCTCCCCCGTGCGCGACAGCACCGGGTACCGCGAAAAGCCGGTCTCTCCGACGACCCTCGCCGCCTCCGCGTACGGGGCGCCCTCCTTGAGGAACACGACTTCCGCCCGGGGGGTCATCGCCTCGGAAACCGTGGTCTCGCCGAATCGCAGGACTCCCTCTATCATCTTCTCTTCCGTGGGGTCGATCGTCCCGTGCTCCGCTCCCTCCTCGATGACGCCGAGTATCCCTTCCTCCGAGCCGAACCGGATGTCCATCATCGCCTCGGGAGAGTACCGGCCGCCGAACAGGAAACGCCCCAGCCCGTCGAGGAGGCGGGCCGGACAGGACGCGAGGCGCAGGGCGGCGAGGCACCCCCTCCCTCCCCACCGGAGAATCCCCCGCGGGTTCTCCATCGCCACAAGGGTCGATACGTTCTCCAGGAAGAAGACGAGCAGCGTGTAGGCCGCCAGCCCGGCGCCTCCGGCGAGGAGCCCCCGCAAGCCCCGGACGTCGACGGCGACCGCGAAGACCGCGCATCCGGCGGCGAGCCCCGAGGCCGCCTTCATCGATGCCGCCGCGGCCCACAGGGAAAAGGGATGACGCAAGGACGGATCGCGCACGGCGGCGAGCAGGCGCCCCGCGTTCCCGTCGCCGCCCGCGCTCTCCTCCGCCAGCCCCTCCTCGCCCAGGATCAGCAGGGAGGACCGCAGGGCGGTGGCCGCCGCTGCCGCCAGGGATAGGAAGAGCGCCGCAACCGCCCAAAGCCAAGGTGTCTCCATGTTTTCAATATAACCGATTCTGATATAGTGAAGTGATCCGCCTGGAGATACGATGAACAAAGTCGCCTTCGTCTACCACCCGGATTACCTTCTGCACGATCCCCCGTTCGACCATCCCGAATCGCCGGCCCGGCTCGTCGCCATCAGGGAGCATCTCGCCGGCGCGGGCCTGCTGGACAAGATGGTTCCCGTCAAGCCGGGCTACCCGGAAACCGAGGACATCGTCCGCGTCCACGACCCGGAGTATCTGCAGCAGCTGGATATGGCGTGCCGGCGGGGCGACCTGACGCTCGACGCCGAGGACACCTATCTGAGCCATGACTCCTTCACCATCGCCCTCCTGTCGGCGGGCGGGGCGATCGCGGGGGCGGAGGCGGTCATCACCGGAAAGGCCCGGCGGGCGTTCTGCGCACTGCGCCCCCCGGGGCACCACGCGGGCCGGAGCACGGGGATGGGGTTCTGCCTCCTCAACAACATCGCCATCGCGGCCCGTACCCTGCAGGCGCGCCACGGCGTTTCCCGGATCTTCATCGTCGACTGGGACGTCCACCACGGGAACGGCACGCAGAGCGTGTTCCTGGAGGATCCCTCCGTCTTTTTTTTCAGCATCCACGAGCACCCCACCTTCCTTTACCCCGGAACGGGCAGGAGGTGGGAATCGGGCAGGGGGGCAGGCGAGGGGACGACGCTCAACGCGCCGATGGGCCCGGGGGCGGGAGACGCGGAATACCGTCTTGCGTTCGAGCAGATGCTCCGCCCCGCCATAGAACGGTTCAAGCCGGAGATCCTGCTGGTCTCCGCGGGGTTCGACGCCCACAAGGACGACCCCCTGGCCGACATCCAGCTTACCGACGAAGGGTTCCGTTTCATGAGCCGCTTTGTCGTCGAGATGGCGGAGCGCCATTGCGGGGGAAGGGTCGTTTCCGTGCTCGAGGGGGGCTACGAGCTTTCGTCGCTCACGTCGTCCCTGGAAATCCACATACGGGAGCTCCTGGGGGCATAACCCGGTAGAGGGAGGAGCCGCTCATGTTCGTCGTCCGGAGAATGCAGCGAAACGTCGTCACGATTTCCCCTTCCAACTCGCTCTACGAAGGGCGGGAGCGGATGCGTGGCCACAACGTCCACCAGCTCCCCGTGACCGGCGAAAACGGGAAACTCGTGGGGATCCTCTCCAAGCACGACATCCGCGAGGCGACGCTCCCCGTGGCCCTCCTGCATGGGCCGACGGTCAAGGAGGCGGAGGACCTCCTCCGGGAGACGCCGGTGGAGAAGGTGATGACCCGCAAGGTCGTCACCTCCACTCTCATGGACACCCTTGAAGACGCCATCATACTGATGCACGATTTCCGGGTGAACGCGCTGCCCGTGCTGGACGAGCAGGGAAAAGTGGCGGGGATCATTTCGCGCTCCGACATCCTCCAGGCGTTCGTCGAGGCGCTGGGCGTGGGAGAGATCAGCTCCCGCCTGGAGGTCGTGGTCCCGGACCGGCCGGGCGGGCTTGCGACGATCGTCTCGATCATCAAGGGGTTCAACGTCAATATCACGAGCGTCCTGACCACGGGGCACGCCGAGGAGGGGAAGCGCGCCATCTTCTTCCGCATCAACACGCTGAACGTCGTCCCGATCAAGATGGCGATCCAGGAGGCGGGGTTCGAGATCCTCGACCCGTCGAACTTCCACCTGTGACCATGAAGGCGATGCTCCTCCGCGAGAACCGGCCGATCGCCGCATCGCCTCTCGCGCTGGCGGAAACGCCGGTCCCCCTCCCGGGGCCGGGGGAGATCCGGGTGAAGGTGTCGGCCTGCGGGATCTGCCGGACGGACCTGCACGTGATCGAGGGGGACCTTCCTCCCGTCCGGACCCCTCTCATCCCCGGACACCAGGTCGTGGGCACGGTCGACCGGCGCGGAGCAGGCGCGGCGCGGTTCGCAGCGGGCGCCCGAGTGGGGATCGCCTGGCTGCGCCACACCTGCGGGGCCTGCGCTTTCTGCGCGTCGGGCCGGGAGAACCTGTGCGAGGCGCCGCTCTTCACCGGATACCACCGGGACGGCGGCTTCGCCGAATACGCGGTCGTGCCGGAAGCGTTCGCCTACCCGCTCCCCTCCGCCTTCACGGACACCGAGGCGGCGCCGCTCCTCTGCGCCGGGATCATCGGGTACCGGGCGCTCCGGAGGGCCGACCTCCCGCCGGGCGGCAGGCTCGCGATCTACGGATTCGGATCCTCGGCGCACATCGTCATCCAGCTTGCGCTCCACCGGGGCTGCGAGGTGTTCGTCTGCACGCGGGGGGAGTCCCACCGCGCCCTGGCGCGGAAGATGGGCGCCTCCTGGGCAGGCGAGGACCCCGCGGCGATACCGGCCCCGGCCGACTCCGCAATCCTCTTCGCACCGGCAGGGGAGCTCGTCCCCCCGGCGCTCCGGGCGCTGAAGAAGGGAGGGACCTTGTCGCTCGCCGGCATCCACATGAGCGACGTCCCGGCGATGCGGTACGAGGAGTGCCTCTTCTACGAGAAAAACATCCGCAGCGTGACCGCCAATACCCGGCAGGACGGCGAGGACCTTCTCCGGGAGGCGGCCGAAATCCCCATCCGCCCCAAGGTCACCCTGTTCCCGCTTACGGAAGCCAACCGCGCGCTGCAGATGCTTAAAGCCGACGAGCTCCAGGGCACGGGCGTGGTCGTCGTAGGCTGAACCCGCGGCGCGCCTCACGGGGTACCCCTCGCGGGGGACGCCTTGCCCATCCGTCCCTGGATGGGCGGCGGAACCGGCGGAGGCCCCACCTTCCTCAGATGGAAATGGGCGCGCGGGATGCATGGCGGGCTCGAAGCACTGGGAGGGGACCCATGGCACGTACGCTGGACGCAGCCGGGGAGCCGCAGGCGACGATGCGAGCACGGAGCTCCCGGAGGCTCAGCGCCTTCCGGCCGGCTACGCGCCGGGCAGCCGGCCTACCCCTTCCCTTCCTTGCGCAAGATCCCCTCGGCGGCGAGCATCCCGTTGAGCGCCGCGCCGACGATGCCGCGGGACTTGCCCACGCCGTCGCCCGCGACGAACAGGTTGGGGACGTTCGTCTCCAGGTGCCGGTCGGTCCGGTACTTCGTGTCATAGAACTTGATCTCGGGGACGTAGATCGTCGTCGACGGGTGGGCTACCCCCGGGATGACGCGCGACAGGAGCAGCAGGCTCTCGCGGAGGTTGTCGACGATCCTCCCGGGATAGGCGAACGAGATGTCCCCCGGCGTCACCCCCGGCCCGGGGGGCAGGGTCGGGGGCATCTTGTCGTATCCGAGGGCGGCCGAGTGGAACGTCTCCGCCTTGGAGCGCCGCCCCTCGGTCAGGTCGCCCCATCGCTGCACGACCAGGCTGTCCCCCCCTCCCCAAAAGTTGGCGAACTCCATGACCTTGCGCCCCATCTCGGTCGTGTCCTGGATCGGCTCGGTCATCGACACCGTGTTCAGGATCGCGAAATTGGTGTTGGGGGTCTTCCGTTTCTTCAGGGCGTCGCCGTTCACCAGGCGCGAGCCGTTCCGGATCTCCACGCGGACCCGCCCGCCAGGGTTGGTGCAAAAGGTCCGGGTCCGGTCCCCGTGGGTGGGGGTGACGAAGAGGAACTTCGGGTCGTAGAGGACCTGCGTGATCTCGTCGTAGACGGGCAGGGCCACCTCCACCCTGCACCCGATGTCGATGGCGCCGTACTGCGTCGGGACGCCGAGGGAACGGGCCACCTCCCGGAACCAGTACGCCCCTTCCCTTCCCGGCGCCGCGACCAGGTAGCGCGACAGGTATTGGCCTTTCGCCGTCCGGACGATGAAGGGCCCGTTTCCCCGCTGGTGGATGTCGTCCACCTTCGTCCGCAGGGAAAACGTCGCCCCGTTCCCGGCGACCGCCTCGGTCATGCGGGCCACGACCTGGTGCGCGAGGTCGGTCCCCATGTGGCGCTGCCTGGCGGGGAGGAGCGTGATGTCCCACTCCCCCCTGTGGGTGCGGCGCCGCACCCAGGAGACCCGGTCCAGCCACAGGGCGATCCGTTCCGCGTCCACGCCGTACAGGGTGCGGTCCGCGCCGTGCTCGAGGAACACTTCGTCGATCCGGGCGATGCGCTCCGAGGCCTCCTCCTCCGATAACTGGAGCTCGGAAAGGTCGAGCCCTATATGCGGGGAGAGGTTGAGCTTCCCGTCGGTCATCGCCCCGGCGCCTCCGGTGCGGGCCTTCTCCTCCAGTACGAGGACGGAGAGCTTCCCGGACAGGGCCCGGGCGGCGAACAGCCCGGCGGGGCCCGCGCCGATGACGATCACGTCCCAGGTCTGCGGATCAGCCGTCACGCTTCGCGCCTCCCCTCCTCAACCCGAGGGCCCGCGGAAAGACGGAACGGGAATGGGGTGAACCCCTCTCGGGCAAGAAGGGCATCCACCTCCTCCCGTTCCTCCGGGGCGCGGAGGAGGCCGAAGGCCATCCCTCCGCCGCCCGCGCCGCACAGCTTGGCGCCGAGGACGCGCTTCCGGAAATCCCGCAGGGCGAATACCTTCTCCACCCTCGCCGGCGAGACTCCCGCGGCGAGCGTCTTCCGGATCGCCCACTCCCGCCCGACGGCGCGGCCCGCTACTTCGATGTCGCCGGCCCTGACCGCATCCCATGCGTCGCGCGCCGCCGCGGCGATCCCGCGGAACTTCCTAAGGATCTTCCCGTCCCCCTCGATCGCCCCCCGGATCATCCGCCAGTTGACGTCCGCGGAACGGTGCGCCTGGCCCGTGCCCGCAATGAACCCGTGGGACGCAAGCTTCCGGCCGGCCTCGCTGCCGGGACGAAGTCTCTCCGCCTCCAGTCGTCCAGGCAGGAAGCGGATCCCCTGGATCCCGCCGCGCAGCGCCGCGATGTGGTCCTGGCGCCCCGTGAGGCAGCGCAGGTGCTCCGCCTCGATCTCCATCGCGGCCCGCGCCGTCTCCTCCCAGCGGCGGCGCATCCCGAGGAGGGCGTCCATCGCCAGCATCGTGGACACGAGAAGCGACGATGACGCGCCGATCCCGGACCCCATGGGCGCCTCGTTGCGGAAACGGAGCTCGACCCCGGTAACCGGGGGATAGAACCTGAGAGCGGCGGCGAGCAGCCCGAGCTTCCCACCCGCCGGGAACCCGTGCGTGTCGGGGCCTTTCGCGCCGAGGGAGAAATTCTCCGAAAAGATCCTGGCCGCGCCGCTCGCCGGGAGAACCTCCACGCAGCTCCGGATGTCGATCGCCGCGTTCACGGTGATCGAACCGGGGACCAGCAGGTAGACAGGATAGATGTCGAGCGTCCCGCCCGCGAGATCCACCCGGTTCGGCACGGTCGCGCGGATGGGCAGCGAGGCTGCGGGTGTCGTCCTTCGCGGCATCGATGGCGGCTCCGTCCGTCGTGGTGACTCCATCGTTGTTTTACCACGGGCATCGCGGGAAACGAAAGCCGCGATTTCCTCCTTGAAGCGCAGCCGGTGAGATCGGTATAAAATTACGGAAGGCGTAGCGACTTCCGGCCGCGACTTGAACGACATGATCCTCGTTGTCAAGAACATGAGAACGCCTTGACGCGGACACCCATCGAAAAGGAGGGTTGCGCATGCCGTCCGTCACGATCCGCTGGTTCGGCCACTCGGGCTTTTCCATCCAGGACGCCAACGGCAAGACAGTGCTCATCGACCCCTGGTTCCAGGGGAACCCGAAGGCGCCGAGCGGCCCCGAAGGGGCGCCGAAGGCCGATTTTCTCCTCCTCACCCACGACCACTTCGACCACGCCGGCGACGCCGCCGTCCTCGCCCGGCGGACCGGAGCGCTCGTCGTGGGGATCTTCGAGCTCGTGGGGGACATGAAGGCCAAGGGGGTCCCGGAATCCCAGCTCCTGAACGGGGGGATCGGGATGAACGTGGGGGGGACCGTGGTCCTCGAAGGCTTCTCCTTCACGATGACCGAGGCGCGCCATTCCTGCGCGCTGGGGGCGCCGGTGGGCTACGTCGTCAAGACCCCGTCGGGCGTAACAGTCTATCACTCCGGGGACACCGGCATCTTCTCCGGCATGGCGCTGATCGGGGAGCTCTACCCGATCGACGTGGCGCTTCTGCCGATCGGGTCCGTCTTCACGATGGATTACCGGCAGGCGGCGAAGGCGGCCTCGCTGCTTCGCCCGGGCGCGGTCATCCCGATGCATTACGGGACCTTCCCGATCCTGGAGCCCGACGCCGACCGGTTCGTCTCGGAGATGAAGAAGGTCGCGCCGAAAACGCGGGTGGTCGTGCTCAAGCCCGGCGAAGAGGCGGCGTTCTAAGTGCTGCGCTTCATAAATGCGGCCACGTATCCTTGGCGGAAGGCGCTACGCCTCCGGGAACTCCGATGCCGTATTTATGACTGGGGTACTAAGCTAGGCTGGCCCGGCGTCACCACAGTTGTTCGGCGACGGCCGCCATGAGCAGCGGGAAGAGGATCTCGTGCGGCCCGATCAGGTGGTACCCTCTCCCGCCCCGCCGCGTGGGGCGCGCCACCACATTCACGTCGGGACGGTAGTGGCGGATGAAGTCCATGTTCACGGTGGTGATCCGGGAGAGCGGTTTTCCGAGGTTCCTCGCGACGGACACCGCCTTGAGGAAGACCTCGGGCAGGACCACGGCGGAGCCGACGTTGAGGTAGACCCCCCGCTGCAGGCGGGCGACCATCCCGCAGAAGAGGCGGAAATCCCTCAGGGACGCCTCGCCCGTCGCGGCGCCGTCGGCCTCGGGGTGCATGTGGATAATGTCCGCGCCGACGCACACGTGGACGGTCACGGGAACGGAGAGCCGCCATGCCGCGGCCAGGAGGCTCCGGCCCGCGTACCGCGCTTCGGACCGGGCGAGGGCTCTTCCCACCGACGCCCCGAACCCCAGCCCCTCCGGGACGCCCGATGCAAGGGCGGAATGGATGAATTGTGCCGTCTCCCGGGCCATTCCGAAGGAACCGTCTTCGAGCTGTTCGGCCACGTCCTCGGAGGTCTTCCCGGCGAGGGCGAGCTCCGTGTCGTGGATCACCCCCGCCCCGTTCATCGACACGCAATCGAACAGGCCCTTGGACAGCCCCTGGATGAGGAGGGGGGAGAGCCCTACCTTGATGAAGTGCGCCCCGATTCCGAGGAGCACCGGGGCGCCCTGCCTCTTCGCCCGGACCACCGCGTCGACGACGGACCGGAAATCCTTCGCGGCGAGGTAATCGGGAAGTCCGGACAGGAACGCGCGAAAGGACATCCCCTTGCGCACGGGGGCGCAAAACCCCCGGAACGAAACCTTGCTCTTCCGCGAGTAGAGCGACGTCCGGCGGAGCCGGGACGGATCGATGCCGCTCATCGCTTGCCGACCTGGCGGAAGAGGATGGTATCCGTCAGGTCGCACAGGATGTGCCCGATAGCGATGTGGGCCTCCTGGATGCGCGGGGTGCTCCGGGAGGGGACGGCAAGCGCGATGTCCGCCTGGGAGGCGAGCTTCCCTCCGTCGGCCGTGAGGGCGATCGTGATCATGGAGAGCTTCTTCGCGACGCGGAACGCCTTGATCACGTTCGCCGAGGAGCCGCTCGTGGAGATGCCGAGCGCGATGTCCCCCTTCTTGCCGAGCGCCCTGACCTGCTTGCTGAACACCTCGTCGAAGGCGTAGTCGTTCGAGATGCTGGTCAGGATGGAGGTGTCCGTCGTGAGCGCGATCGCCGGCAGGGGGGGTCGCTCGATCAGGAAGCGGTTCATGAATTCGGCCGCAATGTGCTGCGCATCGGCGGCGCTCCCCCCGTTTCCGAAGATGAGGACCTTCCGGCCCGCCTTGAACGCCCCGGCGATCGCCTGCGCGGCCTCGATGATGTCGCCGGTCATCGTTTCCATCATCTGGAGACGGAGCTCGGCCCCTTCCCTCAACATCTTTGCGATCGCTTCCTGCAAGGAGGTCCCCCCGGAAAGATTAGGGAAACATGATCGCTTTTCCCCCCTGCCGCTGTCAAGAAGCGTCGCCGGC
>JACRIV010000012.1 GCA_016220005.1 Deltaproteobacteria bacterium | reverse complement strand
CGTGGCAACGACGTGAGAGGAGATTTCCTCTGTGGTACCCTTATCTTCATGAAGCTGATGACCGACCAGGAAATCGCCCGGCGGATCCGCGAGGCATTCAGGTCGTATCCGGCCACCGACGTGGCCATCGAAGCTATCTGCTACAACATCCAGAACCCCTACGAGGGGTATATCATCGTCGACGACCAGGACCGGATCGTTTTCTTAAGCGAGGCGAACGAGAAGTTCTTTTCCGTTTCGGGCGAACAAGCCTTCCTCAAGCCGGACAAGGAGGTTTCCCCCACCTCACAGCTTGAGCGGGTTATGCGGACGGGGAAGGCCGAGGTCGGGGAGATCGCGGAGTACCGCGGGGGCCAGATCCGCATCGTAGCGAGGTTCCCCGTCCGCCGAAACGACAAGGTAATCGGCGCCTACGGGAAGATCGTCTTCGCGAACGTCGACCGGCTCAACCGGCTCGTCGGCGAGATCGACGAACTCAGGATCCGGCTGAAGGTGGCCGAGGAGGAGCTCTCCTCCCTCAAGGACTCCCGGTATTCCTTCCGGAACATCATAGGCAAGAGCACCGGAATCAGGAAGGCCCTGGATATGGCCCAGCGCGTCTGCAAGAGCGACGCCTTCATCCTGCTCCAGGGGGAGACGGGGACGGGCAAGGAACTGTTCGCCCACGGCATCCACTACCAATCGCTCCGGAAGAACGGGCCCTTCGTCCGGGTCAACTGCGCCGCCATTTCCGACGAGCTGGCCGAGGCGGAGCTGTTCGGCTACAAGCCGGGGGCGTTCACCGGGGCGCATCCGCGGGGAAAACCGGGGCTGTTCCGGCAGGCGCACGGGGGGACGGTGTTGCTGGACGAGATCCACCAACTCTCGCCGCGAATCCAGTCCAAGCTCCTGCGGGTGCTGCAGGAGAAAGAGTTTACCCCCGTGGGCGCGGTGGAGGCCGAGAAGGCCGACTTCCGCCTGATCGCGGCGACAAACCAGGATCTCTCCGCGCTCGTCCAGGAAGGGAAGTTCCGGGGAGACCTCTACTTCCGGATCAACCGGGTTCCCATCTACATCCCGCCCCTGCGGGAACGGAAAGAGGACATCCTCCCGCTCATCCGTCATTTCAACCGGACGGTCGCCAGGCAGTACGGCCGGGAGGAGAAGGAGATCTCCCGGGATGCGCTGGACGTGCTCCTCTCCTACCACTGGCCGGGAAACGTCCGGGAGCTCGCCAACGTCCTCGAGCAGGCGTTCTGGACGAGCCGGGCGGATCGGGTGGAGAGGGGGGATCTTCCCGCCTACGTCGACCCGGAGCGGCGGATTCCCTCGTTGTCGTGGACAGGGGGAGAGACCTTGTCCCGGTTCCTGGAAAGGATGGAGAGAGAGACCATACGGACAGTGCTGCGCGAGGAGCGGGGGAACCGCTCCTCCGCCGCGAGACGCCTGGGTATCCACCGGACGCTGCTCTATAAAAAAATCAAGAAATTCGATATTGCCTATGAAATACCGGGGGATGGATAGACGATCCTGCTCTTTGTATCAATGGTGATACAACAGGCGTAGTCAAATTGATTCACGGGATAAATTTATTTATTCCCGCATCTTCGCAGGTTTGTAAGGCAGGACTGTAGTCAAATTAATACATGCCTGCTTTCCCGCAGGACATTGGGTTTCGGTCCACCTCTCTGTTTTTCAACACTTTTTTGACTATATTCGCTGCGGGCACGTATCTTGCTTTTCCTTGGGTGTATTATGTGGGCCATACCTGTGCGGGAGGAGGACGAGAAGGTGGATTTCACCCTGCCCGAGGAACTTCTGATCTTCCGGGACACGCTGAGAAAATTCGTGGAGAAGGAGTTGGAACCGATCTCCGAGCAGGTCGAGGAGGAGGACCACATCCCGGACCGTATTGTTGAAAAGATGAAGGATCTTGGGTTGTTCGGCCTGGCGATCCCTTCGGAGCACGGTGGCTACGGAATGAGCGTCCTCGGCCAATGCGTCGCGATGGAGGAGCTGTCGAGGACGAACGCCTGCTTCCGGACCCGGATCGGGACGAACAACGGGATCGGGTCGATGGGGATCGTCATCGCCGGTACGGAGGAGCAGAAGCGGAAATACCTTCCGAGGCTGGCGTCGGGAGCGATGACCGGGGCCTTCGCGCTCACCGAGCCGAACGCGGGGTCGGACGCCTCGGCGATCCGGACGACCGCGGTGCGCAAAGGGGACAAGTACATCCTCAACGGGACGAAGCACTTCATCACCAACGGGGATATCGCGGGCCTGTCCACCGTGATGGCGCTGACCGACCGGCCGAAAGGGACCAAGGGGATCTCCGCGTTCCTCGTGGAGGAGGGCTTCCCCGGATTCTCCGTGGGGAAGATCGAGAGGAAAATGGGGTTCCGGGGGTCCCACACGTGCGAGCTGCTCTTCGACGATTGCGAGGTCCCCGCTGAAAACCTGCTGGGCCGGGAGGGGGAAGGCTTCAGGATCGCGATGCAGGTGCTCGACAAGGGACGCCTCATGATGGGGGCCTGCGCCCTGGGGGCGATCGAGAGGTTGATCGAGCTCTCCACTACGTTCGCGAAGACACGGGTGACCTTCGGGGAACCGATCATCAACCGGCAGGCGATCCAGTGGATGCTCGTCAACATGGCGATCGACGCGTACGCCGTGCGCAACGCCGTCTATCATGCGGCGTGGAAGCTGGACCGGGGAGAGCGGGTCACGAAGGAGGCGGCGATGGTGAAGGTGCTGGCCACGGAGACCGCCTGTCGGGCCGCGGACAGCGCCGTCCAGATCCACGGGGGGATGGGCTACATGAAGGGGATGGCCGTGGAGCGGTTCTACCGGGACTTGAGGCTCCTGCGGATCTACGAGGGGACCTCCGAGATCCTGCGGATGATCGTGGCGCGGGAGATGAGCCGGTGATGGAGACGCCACGGCCGGCCCCCGCTTCTTCCCGGTGCGGCGCCGACAACGGGCCGATCCTCGCGGTGCGGGACCTCTCGATGGACTTCGGGGGGTTGCGGGCGGTTTCCTCGGTTTCCTTCCGGGTAGACGAGGGGGAAATCGTCGGGATCATCGGTCCCAACGGCGCGGGGAAGACGACCCTCTTCGCTCTCCTCAGCGGCTTCCTCCGGCCTACCGGGGGGGAGATCCGGTTTCTTGGGAAATCCACGGCGGGGCTCCGCCCGGACCGCCTCTGTCACCTGGGAATCGCCAGGACATTCCAGGTCGTCCGCCCCTTCCCCGAGATGACCGTGTTCGAGAACGTCAAGGCGGCGGCGGTCTACGGGAAGCAGGGGCGGCGCCCGGCAGCCCAGGTCCGGCAGGAGGTGGCGGAGATCCTCGACTCCACCGGCCTCGCCCCGGCCGCCGATCAGCCTGCACGCTCCCTGAGCCTGCCGCAGCGGAAGCGCCTGGAGGTCGCACGGACGCTGGCCACCCATCCCGAAATTCTCCTCCTGGATGAGGTTCTGGCGGGTCTGAACCCGCGCGAGGTCCAGGAGGCCATCCCCTTCCTGCGGTCGCTCAACGCTGTGCGAGGGATCACCATCCTGATGATCGAGCACAACATGCGCGCCATCATGGGGATCTCCCACCGGGTCCTGGTGCTGAACTTCGGGCAGCTCATCTTCGACGGGACTCCGGATACGGCGGTGAAAGATCCGGACGTTGTCCGCGCCTACCTGGGGGAGCGCACCGATGCTTAGGGTGGAGAACCTGACCGCGGGGTACGGCGAGGCGCACGTCCTCGATGGGATTGCCTTCCAGGCCGGGGAGGGGGAGATGACCTGCATCCTCGGGCCGAACGGCGCCGGAAAGACGACCCTCCTCCGGTCGATCATGGGGCTGGTCCCGCCGTCGGGGGGCCACGTCCTGTTTTGCGGAGAGGAGATCCGCCGGATGAAGACCCACGAGATCGTCCGGCGCGGGATCACGATGATCCCGGAGGGCCGGAGGTTGTGGCCGGACCTTTCCGTGCTGGAACACTTCGAGCTGGGTGCGTACGCCGTCTCCGACCGGAGAGCCGTCGGGGAACGGATGGAATGGGTCTTCTCCCTTTTTCCCCACCTGGCCTCGCGCAAGGAGCAGCTGTGCGGGACGCTCTCCGGGGGCGAGCAGCAGATGGTGGCGATCGGCCGGGGACTCATGGGATGTCCCAAGCTCCTGCTCATGGACGAGCCCTCGCTGGGGCTTGCCCCGCGGATCGTCCGGGAAGTGTTCGAGGCGATCCGGAAGATCGTGGAGACCGGGACCACCGTGCTCCTGGTGGAACAGAACACGCAGGTGGCCCTGGCCGCCGCGCAGTACGGGTACGTCCTGGAAACCGGGGCGATCGCGCTGGAGGGGGACGCTTCGGCGCTCATCGATAATCCCCACATCAAGCAGGCCTACCTGGGCCTGTAGGAGAAGGTCGATGGAGAACGGGAAACACGTGATGGTGATCGGCGGAGGAACGATGGGGCAGGGGATCGCCCTGGTGTGCGTCCTCTCGGGGTACAGAACGACCGTCGTCGACCTGCCGGCCGCGATTCCCCGGATCCGGACGGGCGTCGAGCGGTTTCTTGCCGACCGGGTGAAGAAGGGAAAGTTTTCCGCGGCCGATGTGCAGAACGTCATGGGCCTTATCGCGATCGAGGAGGACCTCTCCGCCGCCGCGTCGGCCGACTGGATCATCGAGGCGATCGCCGAGAACTTCGATGCGAAGAAGAAACTGTTTTCCGACCTGGAAAAAGCGATGAAGACGGAGGCGACGATCTGTACGAACACCTCGTCTCTGAGTGTCACCGCGATGGCCGCCGGGATGCGGAACCCCGGGTGCGTACTGGGGCTGCACTTCTTCAACCCCCCCGCCGTGATGCCCCTGGTGGAGATCGTGCGGACCTGCTGGACGGACGAGGCCACCGCCGCGAAGGCGTTCGAGTTCGTGCAGTCGATCCGGAAGTTCCCGGTGCTCGTAAAGGACACCCCGGGGTTCATCGTCAACCGGATCGCCCGCTCCTTCGCCGTCGAGTCGCTCAAGATCGTCACCGAGGGGATCGCGGCGCCCGAGCAGGTGGACCGCATCATGCGGCTGGGCGGGAACTTCAAGATGGGGCCTTTTGAGCTGATGGACATGGTGGGGATCGACGTCAATTTCGCGGTCACCCGGAGCATCTACCGCGCCTTTTTCGAGGAACCCCGGTTCCGGCCGCAGATCCTGCAACAGGATCTGGTAAACGCCGGAAGGCTCGGGCGCAAGACCGGCCGCGGAATCTATTCCTATGAAACGGGGGGGAAGAAATGAACGTGGCGCTCCAGGTCGCCCTGGTTTACGGCCCGGGGGCGCCGGAAGGGCTGGCGTCCTTCGCGGGAAAGGAAGGAGTCTCGATCTGGGACCCGGCGCGGATCAGGGCGGCCGGCTTCCTCGACCCGCAGGTGGGGATCGTCTTCCTGATGGTGGACGCCGGGGCGGAGGAGCAGAAGGCGTGGCTTCAGGCGCTCGGCCGCAACGCCGAGAAAACGGCGGTGGTGGCCCTGTATGCTCCGCACCTGTCGGTGTCCGAGCTCGCCATGGCGTACCGGTACCCGGAGCAGGTGGTGGGCGTAGGGTTCCTCGACCAGATGCTGTCGCCGGGGAGCCTCGTCGAGATTGCGCCGGGGCTGCGCACGGCGGTGGCCGCCGTCGATGCGGTCGAGGGATTTTTCCGGGAGCGGGGGTGCGAGACGGAGCGGGTCAAGGATTTCTCCGGGCTCGTCCTGCGGCGGGTCCTCTTCATGATCATCAACGAAGCCGCATACGCCCTCTGGGAGGGGATCGCCAGCCGGGAGGACATCGATCTGGCGATGAAGCTCGGAACGAACTACCCCATGGGCCCCCTGGAGTGGGCCGACTCGATCGGATTGGACCGGATCTACAACGGGCTGAAAGGGCTGCACGAGGAGTACGGAGACGACCGGTACCGGCCCTGTCCCCTCATCCGCAAGATGGTGGCCGCCGGCCACACGGGCAAGCGTGCGGGGATCGGATTCTACACGCACCACGCGGAAAGAGGGAAGGGATGAGCGCCCAGGGAGGATCGATTCTGCTTCGAAAGGACCGGGGCCCCGTCCGGGTCCTCAAGCTCAACCGCCCGGAGGTGCGCAACGCCCTGAACGACGAGCTGCGCGCCGCCGTCGCTGCCGAGGTGCGGAAGGCGGACGCCGACCCGGCCGTCCGGGCGATCGTCCTGACCGGGGAGGGCCCCAGGGCGTTCAGCGCCGGCGCGGACATCAACGCCCTGCTGACCCGCACGCCGCACTCGATGATGAAGATGTTCGACGACGACCGGGTCGACTTCGTGATCGAGCGGTGCGGCAAGCCGGTGGTCGCGGCCATCAACGGGTACGCCTTGGGCGGTGGGTGCGAGGTGGCGCTCTCGTGCGCGGTCCGGATCGCTTCGGAGAACGCCTCGATCGGGCTCCCGGAGGTCAGCTTGGGGATCTTCCCGTCCCTCGGGGGGACCCAGCGCCTCCCGCGGCTTGTCGGGGTAGGCCGGGCGCTCGAGATGATCCTGTCCGCCCGGATCCTCTCGGCGAAGGAAGCGCTGGAGTTCGGGATCGTGTCGAAGGTCGTGCCGCAGGAGCGGCTCCTCGATGAAGCGGTGGCCCTCGCGGAGACGATCGCGTCGAAGGGGCCCGTGGCGGTCCGGCTGGCGAAGGACGCGATTCTCACCGGCTTCGGGATGACGCTGGAGGAGGGGTTGCGCTACGAGAACCGGCTGGCCGCGGTCGCAATGGGGACGAAGGACAAAAAGGAAGGCCTGTCCGCCTTCCTCGAGAAGCGCAAGCCCGTGTTCACGGGGGAATGACGGGGGAACGGTTCGAATCGAATCAAAACAATCGACACAGGAGGGGGAGAGATGATGCGGAGACTGTGGAAGGCGGCAATCACGGCAGGGTTGACGGGGATATGGCTCGGCACGGCTTTCGCCGCTCCGGCGATACGGCTCGGGGCGCACGGACCCCAGACGGGGAGCCTGGCCCAGCACGGCATCGAGCAGATGAAGGGGATTCGGCTGGGGGCGGAGGAGTTCGAGAAGAAGCACAAGGTCAAGGTGGAGCTGTTCGTCTACGACGACGAGAGCAGCCCGCTGAAGGCCGTGGCGGCGGTGGAGAAGCTCGCAGGCGTGGAGAAGGTCGACGGGATCGTGGGCGGGTACGGCTCCAACCTCGTGGGGCCCGCATCGGAGGCGGCGGAGCGCTACGACACGCCGTACCTGACGACCGGCGGGGTGGACACGAAGCTCTCGGCGAAGAGGTTCAAGAACTTCTTCCGCCTGAACTACATGACGGGATTGGCGGCGGCCCAGTCGGGGACGATCCGGAATCTCTTCAAGGCGAAGACGATGGGGATCGTCTACAACAGCCTGTCCGGAACCACGGAGATCGCCGAGATGGTGAGGGACGAGCTGGTCAAGGCGGGGATCGCGGTGCCGGTGTTCGAGAAGTTCGAGAAGGGGACGACGAACTACAAGCCGATCCTGCTCAAGGTGAGGGACGCCGGGTGCGACGTTCTGCTCGTCGAGGGGTATTTCTCCGACTACGTGGGGACGATCAAGGACGCCAAGATCCTCAACCTCCCGGTGAAGGCGTACGTGGGCGCGTGGGGGATCGGCACGCCGGAGTTCACGAGGGAGCTCGGGCCCATGGGCGAGTACGTATATGGGACTTCCGTCTGGGAGATGGGGACCGCCCCGAAGGCGGCGAAGAAGGAAGAGGCGGAGATCGTAGCCGCCTACAAGGCCAGGTACAACGAGGAGCCTTCCTACCTTGCGATGCTCGGGTACCTCTCCACGAAATACATGCTCGATGCGATCGGCAAGGGAGGGGCACAGGCGGGGAGCTACCGCGCGGAGCAGACCCGGCAGCGGCTCCGGGGACTCGATGTCGTGGGCCCGCTGGGGCGGGTGGCCTTCGACGAGAAGGGAGATCCGAAGCACTTCACGGCGGTGCTGTTCCAGATACAGCAGGGGAACCGGGTTGTGGTGTACCCCAGGGAGCGGGCCACGGGGTCCGTCCGGTACCCGGGGGTCCCCTGGGGCGGAAAGTAATGCCCGTTACGGCGGCGGTCCGCTCTCGGGAGGGCCAATGATCTCCGCGGGCACCATCGTTCAGTCGCTGCTTTCCGGCATCCTGGAAGGGGGGAACTATGCCCTCTACTGCCTCGGGCTGGCGTTCGTGTTCGGCATCATGCGGATCATCAACATGGCCCACGGGGAGTTCGTCGTGCTGGGAGGATATGCCGCCTACTGGCTCCTCGTGAAGTGGGGGGTGAGTCCCCTCCTGTCCCTCCCGCTTGCCGCAGGCATCGCGGGGGGGACGGCCCTGGTAGTCTATCGCGTCTTGCTCCAGAGGATCCGGACGACCGCGGAGCTCAATACCCTCATCCTTACGTTCGGCGTCGGGATCTTCCTGGCCAACCTCTTTCTCCAGCTCTGGACGGCGGACCTTCGCAACATCGACGTGGGCTGGGCGCAAAATCCCCTCTCCTTCGTGGGAATCTGCATCAGCTTCGGGGAGATCGCGGCCTTCGCCCTGTCCCTGGCCGGCGTACTGGGCCTGGATGCCTTTCTCCGGAGGACGAAAACGGGGAAGGCGATCCGGGTGACCGCCATCGACCGTGACGCGGCGGCGCTCGCCGGCATCGACGTGGAGCGGATCGACCTCCTTGCCTTCGGCATCGGGGGCCTGCTGGCCGGTTTGGCGGGGCCGCTGCTGGGGATGCTCTCGTATTTGAGCCCCGGCGCCGGGATCGCGGTGACGATCAAGGCCTTCATCCTCACCGTCCTGGCGGGGGTCGGCTCCATCCCGGGGCTCATCGTCGCGGGAATGATCCTGGGGATCGGGGAGGCGATGACGGTCACCTTCGTCACCTCCTCGTACCGGGAGTTGTTCGGTTTCACCCTCTTCCTCGTCGTCCTGCTCATCCGGCCGTCGGGGCTGTTCGGGAGGAGGACGTGAGATGAAACGTCTCCGCGCTTTCCGGCTGACCGAGGAAGTCGCCGCGGCGCTGGTGTTCGCCGCGGTGGCGGTCCTTCCCGTCGCGATCTCTTTCAACCCGTACTACCTGAGCATCTTCATTTCGGCGCTCATCCTCGGGGCCGTGTCGATCGCGTGGAACCTGCTGGCGGGGGTCTGCGGCCAGGTGTCGTTCGGGCACGCCGGCTTTTTCGGGATCGGCGCCTACGTCTCGGCCATCCTGGTGATGAAGGCCGGCTGGAACCCCTATATCGCGATGGGGGCCGCCGGGCTTGCGGGGGTCACGGGCGCCCTGCTCATCGGCATCCCGGCTTTCCGGCTCCGGGGGCCCTACTTCGCCCTTGCGATCCTGGGGTTCGCCGAGGTGATGAAGCTCCTCGCGGTGAACCTGACGGGGCTCACGGAGGGATCCCAGGGGATCTTCAACGTCCCGCCCCTGCCCGGCTTCCGGGTGGGAGGGGTGGTCGTGGACTTCTACGTGTCCGGGACGCCGAACTACTATTTCGCCGCCGTCCTGATGCTTGCCGTGTACCTGGCGGCCTATTTCCTGCGCCGCTCGAACACGGGGCTGGCGATGTTCGCCGTCCAAGGGGACGAGGAAACCGCGGCGGGGATCGGGGTCCCGGTCCTGCGGACGAAGCTTGTCGCCCTCACCGTCTCCGCCTTTTCCACCGCGCTGATGGGGGCGTTCTACACCCACTACGTCCATTTCCTCTCTCCCGACATGGCCTTCGACGGATACTGGACGGTGATGCCCGTCGTGGGATCTCTCTTCGGCGGGATGGGGACGCTCATCGGTCCCGGCGTCGGGTCGCTCGTCATCACCGGCCTGGACGAGTTCGTGTTCAAGAGGTTCTTCGAAACGGGGCACAAGCTCTTCTTCGGGCTCCTGCTGGCGGTCGTGATCGTCTGGGCCCCTTCGGGTCTGCTGGGAAGAAGGGTCCGCAAAACCACGCACGGAGGGAAAGGGTGAAATCGGCGTGCCCCCCCGTGTCCGTACCTTCCGAGTCCCTTACGGTTCCCCTCCGGCAGGCGGCGGCGTCCCGTCCCGACAAGGTCGCGGTGATTACGCCGGAGACGGGAGGGCAGGAATACACCTACCGGTGGCTGGAGGAAAGGTCTTCGTCCCTGGCGGCCTCCCTGGCGGGGCTGGGCGTCGCGCCCGGCGACCGGGTGGGGCTCTGGATGAAGAACAGCGTGGAGTACATCCTTTCCTTCTACGGCATCCTGAAGGCGGGCGCGGTCATCGTCCCTGTCAGCACCCACTATGGGGAGAAGGAAGTCCTTCACCAGATGAGGGTGACGGGGGCGGTGGGGATGATCTCCACGGAGGACCGGTATGCCCAGGCGCCCGGACTCTTCTCCGGCGGTATCCCTTTGAAGTTCCTGGTGACGGACAGTAACGGCCTGGCGGGCAGCGGCTGGATCCGCTTCTCCTCCCTCATCGACGGGACTTCCTCCTTTGATCGTTCCATCGGGGTGGACCCCGCGGAAACGCTCGCCGTCCTTCCCTTCTCCAGCGGGACGACGGGGCTGCCCAAGGGGGTCATGCTCACCCACGGAAACCTCCTCAGCAATCTGTACCAGGTTATGCAGGCCCACGAGGCGACGCATGCGGACCTGTTTCTGAACCAGCTTCCTTTCTTCCACATCTACGGGATGACGGTGCTCATGGGAATGTCCATCCTGGCGGGCGCGACGCAGGTCCTGGCAAGCCGGTTCCGGCCGGTCGAGGAGTTCCTTGCGCGATTCGAGGCGTATCGGCCCACGCTCTTTTTCACCGTCCCGCTGATCCTCCAGGAGTTCTGCCACCATCCGAAAGTGCCGCGGATGGACTGGAGCCGGCTGCGCTACGTGAACACGGGAGGCGCGCCCCTCTCTCCCGAGCTGCAGGAGCGGTTTACCCGGATGACCGGCGTTCCCGTCACACAGGGGTACGGCCTCACCGAATCCTCGCCCACGACCCACGTCACCCCCCCCGATCGGATCCGGGTGGGCTCCATCGGGACCCCGATCTCGCTCACCGAGGACCGGATCGCCGACCCGGAGACGGGGCGGGAGTTGGCGGAAGGGATGGTGGGGGAGCTGTGGGTTCGCGGTCCCCAGGTGATGAAGGGATATTACGGGGACCCGGAGGCGACCGGCCGGACCCTGGTGGACGGATGGCTGCGGACGGGCGACCTGGCTTGCAGGGACGGGAACGGATACATCTACATCGTCGACCGGCTCAAGGAGCTGATCAAGACGAATGGGTTTCAAGTGGCGCCTGCGGAGATCGAGCACATCCTTGTAGGACACCCCGCCGTCCGCGACGCGGCCGTCATCGGGATGCCGCACCCTGAACACGGCGAGGTTCCCGTGGCCTATGTGGTGCGCAAGGAGGGCACGACCGTTACGGCGGAGGCACTGATCGATTTCGCGGCAAAAGGATTCGCGAAGTATAAGCGCCTTTCCCGAGTGATGTTCATAGAGGCGATCCCACGGGGCGCCTCGGGCAAAATCCTGCGGCGGAAGCTGAAGGAGCATCCGCAAGCGTAGATGCCCACAACGGAGGCCAAGGAGTTCGAGATGAAGGAAGCCTGGATCATCGATGCCGTTCGAACACCGATAGGAAAATATGGAGGGAGCCTGTCGCAGGTCCGCCCGGACGACCTGGCGGCGGTTGTCCTCAAGGCCCTGCTCGACCGCACGAGCGTTCCCGCCTCCGAGGTGGAGGACGTCTACATGGGGTGCGCCAACCAGTCGGGGGAGGACAACCGGAACGTGGCCCGGATGGCGCTGATCCTGGCCGGCTTCCCCCTCGAGGTGCCGGGCTGCACCGTGAACCGGCTCTGCGGATCGGGACTCGAGGCGGTGGCGGATGCCGCGCGCGCCGTCATGCTCGGAGAAGCGGACGTCTACATCGGGGCGGGCGTCGAGTCGATGACCCGCGCCCCCTGGGCGATGCCGAAGGCGGAGGCGGGATACCCGCGGGGAAACGTGACGGTCTTCGACACCTCCCTGGGCTGGCGCTTCACCAACCCGAAGCTGGAGCAGATGGGCCACACCGACACCCTGGGCCAGACAGCGGAGAACCTGGCGGAGATGTGCAAGATCTCCCGGGAGGACCAGGACCGGTTTGCTTTCCGCAGCCAGAAGAAGGCGGTGGCGGCCATCGACGCCGGTGCTTTCAAGAAGGAGATCGTCCCCGTGCCGACGAAGAAGGCGCTCTTCGACACCGACGAGGGGCCGAGGCGGGACACTTCCCTGGAGAAGCTGGCGGCGCTTGCCCCCGGATTTAAAAAGGGGGGGACGGTGACGGCCGGGAACTCCAGCACCTTGAACGACGGGGCCGCAGCTGTCCTGGTGACGTCGAAGGAGTACGCCCTGGCCCACGGGCTTTCGCCCCTGGCGAAGGTACGGTCCATCGCCGTGGCGGGGGTTCCCCCGCGGATCATGGGGATCGGTCCGGTGCCCGCCGCCGGCAAGGCGCTGGAACGGGCGGGACTCGGGATGCGGGACATCGGCCTGATCGAGCTGAACGAGGCGTTTGCCGCCCAGTCTCTCGCGGTTTACAAGGGCTGGGAGCTGGACTTCGAGGACGACCGGGTCAACGTGAACGGCGGGGCGATCGCCATGGGCCACCCCCTGGGCTGTTCCGGTGCGCGCATCCTGACCACCCTGGTGCACGAGATGCGACGCCGGGAAGCGGTGCGGTTCGGGTTGGCGACCATGTGCATCGGCGTGGGACAGGGGATCGCGATGGTCGTCGAGAAGGTATAGCCCCGACCGGGGAACCCAACTCGTCCATTACTACGGCGCCTACAGGAAGGCGCGCGCCTTCAGGACATCAAATTCGGGTTGACAACTATTTTTTGATATGATAAACAGGACTCGTTTAGTCCTATTTTGAACGGGGAGGTGACACGATGACGCTGGTCAATGTCAACAAGCTCGGCATCAGCAAAGGCACGGCTCTCGAAGAGGCCGTGATGGCCAATTTCCGGGGTGAGACGCAGGAGGTGGGGCTTTATCTTGCGATGGCGAGGTAGGCCCAGAGGGAAGGCTACCCTGAGAT
Organism: Deltaproteobacteria bacterium; assembly: GCA_016220005.1. Classification (GTDB taxonomy): domain Bacteria; phylum Desulfobacterota; class Deferrimicrobia; order Deferrimicrobiales; family Deferrimicrobiaceae; genus JACRIV01. Next base: position 841 of record JACRIV010000012.1, on the reverse strand, counting down.
CGCGGAGACCCTCAAGAGAATCGCCCGGGAGGAGGCGGAGCATGCTGCCCGCTATGCGGAACTCAATGGCCTGATCTCCGAACACACGAAGGAAAACCTTGAGAAGATGCTCAACGGAGAGATCGGGGCGAACAAAGGGAAGAGAGAATCCGCCATTAAGGCGAAAGAGGTCATCGTGGACGAGGCCCATGACCTTTTTGACGAATCTTCAAGGGATGAGGCAAGGCATGCGATGATGCTGAAAGGTCTCATCGAGAGATTCTTCAAATAAGCAATGTATGTTACGAGAAAAGCGGATTATGCGATAAGATGTGTTCTCCATCTGTCGAGGAACACTGACGGGATCATCAGCGTGGATGAGATCTCGGGGGCGATGGATGTTCCTAGGCCCTTTCTCGCCAAAATCCTTCAACGCCTCATGAAAGCGGGTCTTGTCAGTTCGACCCGTGGTGTCAAGGGAGGATTCCGACTTGCGAGAAATCCCGAAGACGTCAATCTGCTCGATGTAATCGAGGCGATCCAGGGGCCTTCCGCCGCGAATGTCTGCGCAATTGACAGGAAGATGTGCAGCCTCAGCGGCCGATGTGCAGTCCATTCTGTCTGGGTCAGGATCAGGGAAAAAGCGGAACGGGAGCTGAGAGAGCAGAATTTCGCAAAGCTCGCTCGACAGTCACGGGATTTTCCTGAAGCATCCAATGGTTGATGGCCTCGCAAAAAGTCTCCCGGTGAAAAATGGTTGAAAAACAAGGGTTTTTCCTCACTTTTTTCTTGACTTCCCATGCCCGCTTGCGCTAAAATCCCGTGCAATATCAATAAATTACCGGAGAATCGCATGTTTCAT
>JACRIV010000011.1 GCA_016220005.1 Deltaproteobacteria bacterium | reverse complement strand
TCGACCGCCTTGTCGACGCACTTCATGTTGATCTTACCGCCCGTGAGCGGCGTGATGACCATGTAGAAGAGGATCACCAGGGCGACTCCCGACACGATGGCGGAAAAGAGGAACGCGATCGGCATCAGGACGCTGCTCCACCAGGGGTTCGCCTTGACGGAGCCGAAGATGAACCCAACGTAGCCGTGCAGGAGGAAGGCCGAGGGGATGCCGACGATGGTGATCGTCTTGAGCGCCTTGTGGTCGAAGGACAGCGCTCCCTCGCTCTTGTCCTTCGAGAAGAGGGCGAGCACCTTGTGGATCCACTTCATCGCCCCGGATTCCTCTTCCGCCCACGTGATCAGGTCCGTGCGGTAGACGAACCAGATTTCGAGCAGAAGGACCGCCATGAGATACCAGGCGTAGACGAACCCGAACATCGCCATCGCGGAGGAGGTCTGGGGGGTCAGGAAGATCTCGTAGCACCGCTCGGGGTGGCCCAGGTGCGACAGCAGCGGCAACGGCGCGACGAGGAGGTACGACAGGGCCGTGAGGAGCGACAGCCGGTAGAGCGGCTGGACCTCCTTGACGTTGAACACCTTCACGAGGGACGCCAGGATGAACGCCCCCGCGACGATGCCGGTGAGGTAGGGATAGACCACGATCAGCACGCCCCAGTGGACCTCGATCTCGTTCGGGTAGATGAACCCCTGGATCTGGGGAAGGAGCTCGTAGAGGGTCTTGAAGATTTCGTTGGTCATCGCACCTCTCCGTCCAGGCTTGCGTAGTAGACTTTCGGCTCCGTGTTGAGGCCCGGCTTCAGCACGTGGATCTTGTTCATCCGCCGGAACCGCGCCAGGGGGCTCGCCCCGCTATTGAGGTCCCCGAAGATCCGGGCCTGGGTCGGGCAGACCTCGACGCACGCGGGGAGCAGGTCCTGCGAGATCCGGTGGTAGCAGAAGGTGCACTTGTCCGCGGTGTGGCTCTGGGGGTGAAGGTACCGCATGCCGTAGGGGCACGCCTGGATGCAGTACCGGCACCCGATGCACGTTTCCTTGTTGACGAGGACGACCCCGTCGTCGGTCTGGAAGGTCGCCCCCACGGGGCAGACCTGGACGCAGGGCGGGTTCGCGCACTGGTTGCACAGCTTCGGCACGAAGAAGCTCCGCAGGATCGACTTGTCCACCGCGGACTCGGGCGCGGCTTCCGGCTTCGTCTCGATCGTCTTGACGGCGACCTCGCCGTTCCTCTTGATGACGTAGCGCTCCACCCAGGTCCGGAAGAAGAACGGCTCCCGCGGGACGTTGTTCTCGGTCTTGCACGCCTCCATGCAGCGCGCGCAGCCGATGCACTTGTCCACGGAGACGCCGAACCCGTACCATTTCCCCTTCCGCGGCGCCTCGTTGGCCAGCGCCTTGGCGGGCAGGATCTTGAGGATCCCGCCGATCGCCCCCCCGGAGAGAAGGAACGCGAAGAGATCCTTCAGAAATTTTCGTCTGCTGTTCACTCTTCCACCTCCGGCGAGTGCGGATAATGACATTGCCAGCACACGTATTTCTCCCCGTGCGTCGACAGGTCGACCTTCGGCGCGTTCTTCGCCATCTTGTCCTTGGCGTCCTTGGCATGGCACTTCCCGCAGAACTCCCGGTTCTCGGGCTTCGTGGGCTTGACGGACCGGGGCGAGACCTTGTGCTGTTGCGGCGCCTTGTGGCACACCGTGCATGCGAGCTGGACGTGGTGCGACATCGCCTTCGTCCGGGCGATCTCCCCGTGGCACGCCGCGCATTCCTTAGGCGTGGTCGGCGGCTTCGGGTCGTGCGGGTTGTGGCAGCTCGCGCAGGCCTTGAGCGGGTTGTGGGCCACGGGGTTGATCTGCGGGAAGCCCCTGGGGCGGGACGGGTTGTAGGCGTGGCAAAGGGGGCAGAACGAACGCTCCTGGGGGATGACCGGCTTGACCTTGTCGGGGTCCTCGGTGTGGGCCTTGGCGGGGCCGTGGCAGGTCTCGCAGGAGAGGTCCCTGTGGTAGCCCGTCTTCTTCCGTTCGTAGAGCTTTTCGTGGCACTCCGCGCAGGCGTGGAAACCGGCGTAGGCGACGGGCTTGGCCTGCTCCTTCTTGACCGCGTCCGCCCACTGGATCTTCACGTCCTTCCTGGGCCTGGGGATCAGGACGATCACGACGAACGCCCCGAGGACGATCAAGCCCAGGAAGACGGCAAGCAGCCTGACCAGGGCGTCCGGCATCTTCTGCAGGATTTTTTTCATTGCGCGTTCTTCCTCCTTATGACCGTGAAAGAAAAGGCAGGTATGCCGGGGCCGGCCGGATCCTCTGCTCCCATCGCCCGAATCCGCGCCGGTGGAAAGATCGCCGGCGACGGCCCAAAATGCGGGAATCTTACCCGGAAAGCATGTAAGTGTCAATGGAAATGGGTCTCTCATGGAAATGGGTCTCTCCGGTTGATCAGAATCCATGTACGATATATTCTTATGTTTTCTCGTCTTCCACTGTTCCCCTTCCGGGGGTTGATGGTCTCCTGCAGCTGCCTGCTGGCGGTGGCGTTTCCGTTGGCGGAACCTTCCCATGCGCTCCGTGGGCTCTCCGTGGGCGCCAAGGTGCCGGACCTCCCGTTCACGGGAATTTCCGGGGAGGGCGGAAAGCTCTCCTCCTTTCTCGGAGAAAAAGGGGCGATCATAATCTTCTGGGCGACATGGAGTTCCCGCTCCCCGGAGATCCTTGCTTTCGCGGAGCAGAAACTTCGCGGGTACGAAAAGCATGGAATGAAGATCCTCGCGGTGAATGTCGACCATCAGGCGATGGGGCCGGAGGGGATTGCGCTGGTAAAGGCGAAAGCGCGCGAGCTGGAGATCACCTACCCGGTCGTCCTGGATGAGGGTCTGACAGGGTACAACGAGATCGGCATCATCAGCACCCCCACCACGCTCATCATCGACAACACGTTGAAACTCGTCGATGTGTATCCGGGGTTTCCCTCCGTCGCCAGGAATGACATTCCCGACCGGATCGACGCCTTCCTTGGAATCGTCAAGGAAAAACGCCCCGAGAAAACACAGTACCTGCTTGAACACACCCCGAAAAACCGCGCCCTTTACTATTACAACCTCGGCAAGCGCCTCTTCCTGATCGCCCGGTCCCCCTCCGGCGGCCTGAAGGCCGTTCCCGAGACCGCCATCGAACGTCTCGATGAGGCGATACGGCGGGATCCGGATTACTTCCGGCCTTACCTGCTCAAGGCGATCATCTTCGACATGGCGAAGGCAGGGCAGCGCAAGGACGCGGTCCTCCAGGAGTTAAGGAAAAAGGATGTTCGGGAAGTGTACGAGCGGAGGACCCTGGGGTACGGATACCTTTATCTGGGGGAGGATTCCCTGGCGGAAGAGTCTTTTTCCTTGCTTGCCGCCCAGGTTCCGGACGACCCCGGAGTCCTGTTCGGGCAGGCCGTCCTCGCAGCCAGAAAGGGGGAGGGGCAGAAAGCAAGGAGAGCGCTCGATGCCATCTCCAGGAATCCCCGGGCCGGCGAGGAACTGGGGTTTGACCCCGTCGAGCTGTTTACCCCGGACGGCAGCATCAAGACAGGGACGCAAGGGACGCTCCGATCGGCCCTCGAACGCCTGCTCGAAATCGTAAAGGAAGGATTAGGGGGGATTCGTCCGGACGCTCCCGTGCGACCCGCGGACGAGCAGCCCCGGTGATCCCTTGGCGGAAATGTGTTACCTGCTTTATACCATAGTTCCAATCAGTGTTTTATCCTTGACAGGAGACCATTAAATAAGGTAAAACTCTGTATCAAAAAACCCCGCTTGCGAAAAGGCCCCTGGCATGTCTCGTCAATGGAAACCCCCATGGTCTTGGAGATGAGATGAAAACTTGGGCAATATTTACCATTCCTTCCCTATTGATATTTTTAATTGGTTGTTCTAACACCGGAAGTTATTCCCAACCAATATTGTATAATCACAAAAAACACATTGATGAGGCAGGCCTTACATGCTTCGACTGTCATTCGCGTGTCACGACTCATCAAAAAGCCTCCATCCCAAATATTGAATATTGCCAGAATTGCCATAAAGAAGCAATAACAAACAGCAAAGAAGAAGAGAAGTTAGTTAGATACATGAATAACAAAGAACAGGTTCCCTGGATACAGGTACATCGATTGCCCGACCACGCTTATTTTTCCCATCGCCGGCACGTCTCGATGGGCAAAATTGCATGCCAGGAATGCCATGGGAACGTGGCGGAAATGACACTTCCTTTCTCCAAGCCGGCGGTTTCACTTAAAATGGAGTTTTGCATTCGATGCCATGAAAAAAATCGCGTGAACACGGATTGTGCAACATGCCATCGCTGATGTCCGGGAGCAGGTCATGAAAATCTCTCGTCGCGATTTTCTCCATTTGCTGGGAGTCACGGGAGCTCTTGCCGGCGGGATCTCACAGGTGTGGGCCATCCCGGACAAGTGGCGGGACAAGCTAAGGTCTGGCCCTCGCATCGAAACCTGGAAGGTGTCCACTTGCGGGCAATGTCCGGCCGGGTGCGGCATTCGCATCCGGCTGATCGATGACATACCGGTTCGGATTCTTGGCAATCCGATTGCTCCGGTGAACAAAGGGTTTACCTGCCCGATGGGCGAATCCGGGCTTGAGCTTCTCTATCACCCCGACCGGATTGACCAACCCTTGCGGCGGAAGGGGAAAAAAGGCGAATCCAGTTGGGAACCGATTTCCTGGGATGAGGCCACGAAGCAAATTACCCGGATGCTTCAGGGTCTGGTGAAGGAAAAACAAACCGGCCGTCTCGGGTTTTTGATGGGAGACCGAAACACGCTGCTCACGCAGTTTGCCGGGATCTTTACCGCCCGTTCAGGTTCTTCCAACTTTTTCCCCTGGCGCACCCCGGGCATTAACGAACTTGGTTTCTGGCAGGCCACCGGAGAATTTCCGCCTTTTTCTTTCGACCTGACACGGACGGATTATCTCATCACGTTCGGTACAAACCTCTTGGAGGAACCTCCGTCCCCCGTCTACTTCAACCGCATCTACGGAAAATTGAAGGAAAGCCGGATGCAATCGGGCCTGAAGATGGTGCACGTGGACGCACGCATGTCCCAGGCCGGCAAAAACGCGACGGAATGGGTTCAGACCCGGCCAGGAAGCATGGGAGCTCTCGCCCTCGGGATGGCGTATGTAATCATTCGAGACAAAAATCTCGACCAGGACTTCATCAACCTTCATACCCGGGACTTCCGGAAAGGGAACGGAGATTTCCTGGATCTCGTTACCCGTGATTACTCTCCGGAGAGGGCTTCCGAAGTTACCGGAGTGCCCGCGGAAACCATCATTCGGCTTGCCCGGGCATTCGGTTCCGCCAAAGCGCCCCTGGCACTCTCCGGCGGCACGTCGGATACGAGCGAAACGGCGCTTTTTACCCAATGGGCGGTAGCAAGTCTCAATGCGCTCACCGGAAGTTTATCTGCAAAGGGGTTATGGCGGGAACCGGTCCCGCTCCCTTGGGGTTCATCCTCCGTTTCCACCTTCAGCCCCCGTTCGACCTCCTTTTCTCTCAAGCCCAGGAATGCTTGGGATACCGATCTGCCCGCCTCCTGGATCGGGGAACAGCTGCCAAATTTCGTTTCCGCCGGGAAAATAGCCGACCTGAAGATCCTGATGATCGCCCAGGCCAACCCGGTCTACCAGGCATCGAATCAGAAGATGTGGAAGGATTGGCTTGGTCGAATTCCTCTTGTCGTTCAATTGGCGACGCTTCTCGACGATACATCTCCCTATGCGGATCTCGTCCTGCCCGCAACCACCTATCTGGAGCAATGGGACCTGACATTGCCGGTCCCGAATCTTCCCTTTTCCCAACTGGGCCTCCAGCAGCCGGTGGCGCCTCCGTTGACAGGCGCTCGCCCCCTTGGAGACGTTCTCCTTCAACTTGGAAAGGGGCTGGGTGCCAACCTTTTCCCGGAAAGTGACGTCAAGTCTTATGGCGATTACGTCCAGGTCCGGATGAAACAGATCTTCGCTTCGGGGAAAGGAACCCCCTATTTCGAAGAAGTTTCCCTCGCTTTCCTGGAAGAGTTGCGCAAGCGCGGCTGGCAGGTCTATAGCTACCCCGCGTTTTCCGATTTCCGCCGTCTGCTCCAGGAAAAAGGAGGCTGGTGGGACCCCGGGGAATATCCCGAGGTGGACTGGAAAAGGGGAAGGGCGTTTGTCTTTCCCACCGTTCCCCGGTTGGCGAAACTGTTGGAGGAGAGATCGGTTCTGAAACCGGGTGAAGAAACTCAAAAGAGGAACAAACTGCCTCACCTGTGGCTGGAAGAAAACGTCAAAAAGCCCGAAACCCCCGATTCCTTTATCTTGGCTCCCTTCACAACCCTGATGAATATGAACGGCGACGGCGCCAGCCAGCCCCTGTTGCAAGAGCTTTTCGGGCTATACCCCCGGCTGTACTGGAATACCTGGGCGGAGATGAACCCCAAGAGAGCCAAGGGCCTGTCGATCGAGGACGGGGATCTCATCCGTGTGTCATCCAAAAAAGGTTCTGTCACACTCCCCGTCAAGATCGTTCCAACGGTTTCTCCGGAAATCCTGTCCGTTCCCTTCGGGCAGGGCCATACGGAGTCGGGGAAGTATGCCAAGAACGTCGGAACGAACCCGATTACGATCATCGACCCGCGCGTAGACCCGCTGAGCGGTCGCAGTTCATGGCATTCCACGCATGTCCGCGTGGAAAAGATCAAGAAATAGGGAGCGCGAAGAATGAAGTGGGGGATGGTTATCGATCTGCAAAAATGCACCGGCTGCGGAGAGTGCGTGGCCGCCTGCAAGCGGGAAAACAACGTGGCCATCGTGGAGCCGAAGGAATCCGCGATGGGCCGGACCATGCTATGGATGGATATGCTCACGATTTACGAAGGAGAATATCCCCGCCTTCGAGTACGGCAGATCCCGCGGCCCTGCATGCATTGCGACCACCCTCCCTGCGCGAAAGTGTGTCCGGTTCGCGCCACCTACATCAATGAAGAAGGGATCGTGGCGCAGATCTACCCCCAGTGCATCGGTTGCCGCTACTGCATGGCCGCCTGCCCCTACACGGTGAAATCGTTCAACTGGTACAAACCGGAATGGTCGCCGGGGATCCGGAATACCGCCAACCCGGATGTTTCGGTCCGCCCCGTCGGGGTAGTGGAGAAGTGCACTTTTTGCGTTCATCGTCGGCAAAAGGCAAAAGAACAGGCGAAATCCGAGGCACGGGAGCTGCGGGAGGACGAATACCAGCCGGCGTGCGCTGAAGGCTGCCCCACCGGAGCGATCGTTTTCGGAGACCTCGAGAATTCCCGTCACCGGGTGAACCACCTCGCCCATAGTCCTCGCGCCACGAGACTGCTGGAAGACCTGGGAACTGAGCCAAAGGTCGTTTACCTCAAAGAGGGGGATTAAATGGAAAATCTCTCCGCTCAGCCCCATCCGGACGCTCCCCTGTTGCGGCCCATAGAAAGTCCGGCAAGGAGTTTCTACCTCATCGTGGGAATCCTGCTGGCTATCATCCTTTACACCGGGATTGTCTATCTTCGCCAGATTCTCTTCGGTCTGGGGGTCACCGGGATGGCACAGCCCGTAACCTGGGGGTTTTACATCATCAATTTCGTGTTCTTCATCGGAATCAGCCATGCCGGGACGCTGATCTCGGCGATCCTGCGCCTTTCCAAAGCCGAGTGGCGGCGTCCGATCACGCGCATGGCGGAGGTCATCACGGCGATCGTGCTTGCCATCGGAGGATTGCATCCGATCATCGATCTGGGTCGGCCGGACAGGATGTTGCATCTGTTTTACAACGGCCGGTTGCAGTCTCCCCTGCTTTGGGACGTCACGAGCATCACCGCATATTTCACGGCCAGTACGGTCTACCTTTACATTCCCCTGATCCCGGACATCGCCATCCTTCGTGATCGGGGCGTGAAACCCCGATGGTTGTACGAATTTCTCTCCTGGGGATGGCAGGGAACCGAACGCCAACACAAGGTGCTGGAACGGGCGATGAACATCCTCATGGTGATCGTGATCCCCATTGCGGTCTCGGTCCACACCATCATCTCCTATATCTTCGCCATGACCGTGCAGCCCGGCTGGCACAGCACCATTTTCGGACCGTACTTCGTGGTCGGGGCGATCTTCTCCGGCATCGCAGCGATCCTGGTCCTGATGATCGTGTTCCGAAAGATATTCCGCCTGGAAGGCTATCTGAAGCATATCCACTTCAACTATCTCTCCATTCTGCTTTTGATCATGTCGCTGATCTGGTTCTATTTCACTTTTTCGGAATACCTGACCGGTTATTACGGTCATGAACCGAACGAAATGCGGGTGTTCTGGTACAAATTCACGGGGGATTTCGCCCCCTATTTCTGGACAATGGTATCCTGCAACTTTTTCCTGCCGGTTCTCCTGCTCTGCAACCGGAAGACGCGCACGATTCCGGGCATTTTGATCGCCTCCATCTCCGTGATCATCGGCATGTGGCTGGAACGGTTGATCATCGTCGTTCCCTCCCTGGCCAATCCCCGATTACCGTATCCGACGGGGATCTACATTCCGACCCACACCGAATGGATGCTGTTTATCGGGGGGATATCGGTCTTCGTCTTGGGGTACATGATCTTCGCGCGCTTCTTCCCCGTGATATCCATCTGGGAAATCGAAGAGGGGCGCAAGGAAAGCGCGAAGATCGTCACCGAGCGGATTTCGTCCTACATGCCGGACATCGAACCATCTTCCCCTGGTGGACGGTGACGTAAACACGGTTGCGGAATACGGAGAGCGGACGATGAATAAGAAAACGATCGAAGTTCTTCAGATTCTCTCGATCTCGTTGATCTGGGTGCTGTTTACCGGGATTGCCGTCTGGATCGTCAACTTGATCAAGGTTTCCCTCGAGCTTCACGACGCGCCGGATGCCTCCGTTGGGATCAGCATCGTCGCCATTCCCGTCTTTTTGATTCTGGCGTCGGTTTTAACCTATGTTTTCCTCGGTTTGCGGAAAGGCCGGAAAGAGGATACGGAGACGGAAAAATCCTTGAAACCCGATCAACCATGAACAGGAGAGGATTCCGGAGGGGAGTCACCGTCATGCATAAGAAAAAAGCTTTCGGTGTGGCATTCTTAATTATCGGGATGCTCCTCTGTATCGCGGTGGCGGGCCCAGGGTGCGAGGGTGGCGGGAAAAAGGGGGCGGGCGTTCCCGGAAGAAGCGTCGCGAAACCGGAACAGGTTCAAGCCCAGAGGGTTTCCCTGGTCAGCGATCTTGTGGAGGGGAGAAAGATCTTCGAGGCGAAGAACTGCAGCCAGTGCCATTCGATCTTCGAACGGGAGAGGAAGGCGGGGCCCAAGCTGAAGACCTCACGGTTTTACGGGAGCTTCCTGGATATCTTCTCGCTCCTCTGGAACCACGCACCGGCGATGGCGGTCCACATGAGGAAAGAGGTGCTGGAACGGCCGCAATTCAGCGCGACCGAGTTGAATCACCTGGTCTCTTTTCTCTACATGTTGCCCTATCTGGGCCAGCCCGGCGATCCTCGGAGAGGGGAGGCCCTGCTGAATGAAAAAGCCTGCTTTTCCTGCCATTCTCTTGGCGGAAGAGGGAAAAAGGATGGGATCAGCCTGGATTCCTTGGCGGTCTTCCAGTCGCAGGTCGTCCTGTTACAGCGGATGTGGAACCATGGTCCGATGATGCTCAGCCGGATGGCGGCGACACGCACCCGGATCCCCACGTTTTCAGGGAACGACTTCATGGACCTTTTTGCAGCGCTGACGGAGCAAGGAAAAGAGAGAAGAAAGGTGTTTCTGGGAGTGGGAAACGCGGCCAATGGTCAAAAAATGTTTACGGAAAAGGGATGCATCCGATGCCATCCCATCTTTGGAAAGGGAGGCAAGGAAGCGCCGGACCTGGGGAAAGCCGTTTCCCAATCCAACGTCACGGTGCTTTCGACACGATTGTGGAACCACGTTGCGGGGATGCGGGAAAAATTCCAGCAGAAGAAACTGGAATGGCCCAATTTCTCGGAAACGGAGATGAACGATCTGATCGTCTTCCTTTACTCGCTCAATTATGAAGATAAGCCGGGTGTTCCCGGAAAAGGGGAAAGCGTTTTCACCCGGAAAAAATGCGCCGATTGCCATTTCAAGACGGCAGCGGACAAACAGAAGATCGTCGGCGAGATAAAGTCGGTCAATTCCCTTCAGTTCGCCACGCTGTTATGGAACCACATCCCCTCCATGGAGGCCTCCATGGTGATCCACGCGGTTCCCTGGCCTGAGATGAGCGGCCAGGAACTGCGGGACGTGCTGGCTTACCTGCAGAGCCAATAAGGAAAAACGCTACCGGGGTTCCATCAGGACCGGGGGCAAAGCGTCGCCTACGAAGATATCATGTCTTTCGCTGGGTTTCCCTCATTGCGACAGGAGGTCCGGTGCCTTCTCGTGCATCGCGGCCCTGCGGACGAGGAACAACTGGTCGCCGATGTAGGGGTGCACTCCGTCTTCGCCTACATAGAAGTCGCCGTTCATGATCGGGACGGCGATCCGCAGGAGCATCGTGTATACGAACAGCCCCGTCGCCCAGATCCCGATCGTAACCAGCAACTCGATCCCGGTCGGGGAATACTCGTAGAAATCCCCGAGGACGTCCGGAACAAACCCCGGCACTACAAGTCCCATCCCCTTCTCGATATAGACGCCTATGAAGATGAGGATGCTGCCGATGTTGAGCGTTATGAAGTTCTCCCTCGTTTGAGGAATGAGGAAGAGGAGGAAGGCCGTAACGTTGAAAAAGGTCGCGGTCCAGATGAACGAAACCAGGTCATTATGCCCGTTCAGCCCCTGGTAGAGGTATTTCATCGGCGCCAGGTGAGCGGTGTCGGAGTAGTACTCCTTGAAGACCTCCGCTCCCAGCAGGAACAGGTTGATGAACATCGCGTAGGCGATGAGTTCGGCGACTTTGAAGACCGCCTCGTCCTTGATCTCGAAGTTCGTCCACTTCCGGATGACCTGGAAGAGGAGGATCATGAAGGCCGGCCCGGAGCAGAACGCCGAAGCCAGGAACCGCGGGGCGAGGATCGAGGCGTTCCAGAAGGGCCGCGCCGCCAACCCGTTGTAAAGGAACGCGGTCACCGTGTGGATGGAGATCGCCGCCGGAATGGAGAACAAGAGGAGCGGCAGGACGTACTTCATGTTCGGTTCGCGCTTGTAGTAGAGGCTGTACAACATGTAGCCCGCAATCACGAAGTTCAGGATAAGGTACGTGTTCAGGACCACGACGTCCCAGGCCAGGAGGGACTGCGGAAAGTTCAGGATCCCGATCTTCGGGATCAGGTGCCAGAAGCGGTCCGGCCGCCCGAGATCGACCGTGACGAACAGAAGGCACATCACCATCGCGGAAACGGCCAGGAGCTCGCCGAGGATCGCGATCTCCTTGATCGGCTTCCATTTGTAGACATAGGCCGGGATGACGAGCAGGACGGCGGCCGCCGCCACTCCCACAAGAAAGGTGAAGTTGGAGATGTAGAAACCCCAGGACACCTGGTCCCGCATCGCGGTGACGATCAGCCCGCTGTACAGCTGGTTGATGTACGCAAGTGTCCCGATCACCATAAGGACGAGCAGGAAAGTGACCCAGGCGTAGTAAATATTGCTCCCCTTCCTCATGAGGACGAAACACCCTTTGAGGAATGCCCATACCTTTTTCATCGGTTTCCCCCCCTGCCGGTCACGTAAAGTAGAAGTAATAGAACTTGGGCTGGGTATTTAATTCCTCCTTGAGGATGAACACCCGCTTGTTCTCGATCGCGTAACGGATCTCGCTGCCCGGGTCGAGAAAGTTCCCGAACTTCCTGGCCCCGACGGGGCACACTTCGACGCACGCCGGGTACCTGCCTTCCAGCTCCCTTGTACGCTGGATGCAGAAGGTGCACTTCTCAACCACCCCGACGGGCCTCGGCCGGTTCCCCAGGTAATGCGTATCGGGGTTCATTTCCGCGGCCGGCAACCCGGGCTTCTTCCAGTTGAAGTGCCTCGCCCCGTAAGGGCACGCCGCCATGCAGTACCGGCAGCCTATGCACCAGTTGTAATCTACGACCACGATACCGTCGGTCTCCTTCCAAGTCGCTTGAACCGGGCATACCTTGACGCAAGGAGGGTTCTCGCACTGTTGGCACTGGACGGGCATGTAGAAATGCCCCTCCTCGGGCACCTTGGAGGGGTTGTAGTAATGCTCGGCATGCTCCAGATCCACCCCCTTCTCCTTTTCGAGCCGGAGCACCCGGATCCAGTGAACCTGCGGCTCGCGGGACTGGTTGTTCTCGTCCACGCACCCATACACGCATCTGCGGCACCCGATGCACCGGGACAAGTCCAGGCCGTACCCGAACAGGACCCCCTCGACAGGGGGGGTGGCCTTGACCTTCACCGCTTTGCCGAATTGGGCGCTGTACTCCTTTTCGAGCCTGGCCAGTATCTTTTCGCGCTCGGATTTGCCGAGCTCCCGGAAATTCTTCTGGAAGAACGCTTCCCAGACCGATGCGGAGGCGTCCTTGCCGGGAAAGGCCAGGACACCCAGTCCCACCGCCAATCCCTTCAATGCCTTGCGGCGAGTGAGCCGGAAGATCTTCTTGTCGCGCGTTTCCTTGTCCGACATGACGTTCACTCCTTGCGGTATCGGTTGAAAAGCCCTTATTTGATGTATTCCGGACGAAGCGGGGGCGCCTTCGGCGGGATCGGCTTGAACCGCGGGTTGTGCGGGTTATGGCAATGAGCGCACAGCAGGTACTCTTTCTTCCCGTTCCATTGCCCCGTCCGCTTGCCATGGACGCCCACCTTCCAGTCGCGAAACTTGTCCCCGTGGCACTGGCCGCAGAGCCTGTACATTTCGGTGAAATCGATCCGCTCCCCGGAGACCAGCCTCAGTTTGTCGCGGTTGTTTGCGTCGTGGCAATCCAGGCACCAGCGTTCTTCCTCGGCGTGGTTCTTCAGGACGATGTTGGTGTGCTCCTCCTTGAGGATCCGTCGGTTCGGGTTCGTTTTCATCTCTTTGTGGCAGTCCGAGCAGGGAAAGATCCCCTCCGAGAACGGCGGCGGCGGAACCATATACCGTTCCTCGCTTTCCGCTTTCGGAGGCGTCAGCCAGAACTCCCGGCGCCCGGCCTGTCCTGCAACCGCCGCGCAGATCATGGCAGCTGCCAGCGCCATGATGCATAAATAGTGCATACGTCGACCTTTCATCTCACGCCTCGCCTGTTCCTTATTGATTTCGGAAGAACGGCTAAAGGGAAAGCGCCCTCAACAAGAATTCTTTACTCCCCCCTCCGGAGGCCGGAAGCCTCCGGAGAAACAAAATACCCGAAAACCGCGATCCCCGTTTTTTTAGTCCTCCCGCATCCGGAGGCCGACGTTCTCGAAGGAATCGAGGTACTCGTAGATGATGTCGAAGTGGCTCTGCTCCTCGGCGGACAGGAGCTTGAAGAACTTCCTCTCCTGGGGATGGGAAGCGGTCTCCGCCATCCGCTTGTACATCTCCCGCCCCTCGGCCTCGAAGCCCAGGGCCCTGCGCATCGCTGAGGCCGCGTCCCAGCTCACGACCGTCTCCTTCCGGATCCTGGCGGTCTCCCGCTTGAACATCCGCATCCGGGACTCGTGGGGCGTCGCGGAGACGGCGGGGAACTTCCCGTTGTTCTCCTCGATCTTCCGTGAAATGGCCATGATGTCCTGGATGTGCTTGTCTTCCAGGATCGCCAGCAGCTCGAACATCTGCTTCGCGTACGGGTCCGCCGCCTTGGCCGCGGCCGCGGTGAAAAACCTCTTTCCGTGCTTCTCGAACCGGAGCGCCCGAGTGAGTGCGCTGGAAGGATTTTTCTTCCCCTTCACGGGCATGGCTTTCGGCATCGATATCCCTTTCTTAAAGGAAAATTCCTCTTATTATGCCCTTGAAAGAGTCCGGTTTCCAGCAGAAAAATATGCCGTTTTTTTCTTCCTTCCTTTTTTGAGTGATCCGTCCCGGAAATAGGATGAGCACCTTTGCATATTTCCGGGACGGGTCACTTGGGGCGGCGATTTGCTTCGAGGATCTTCTTGCGGAGCCGCAGCGACACCGGAGTCACCTCCACCAGCTCGTCTTCGTTGATGAACTCGAGGGCGCCCTCCAGTGACAGGACTCTCGGGGGGACCAGGCGCAGCGCCTCGTCGGCGCCGGCCGCGCGGATATTCGTGAGCTTCTTCTCCTTCGTCACGTTGATGTCGATGTCGACGGGACGGGAGTTCTCCCCGACGATCATCCCCTCGTAGACCTGCTCCCCCTCGCCGATGAAGAAGGTCCCCCGGGACTGCAGGTGGAAGATCGCGTACGCCGTGGCCCGGCCCTTCCGGTCGGCCACGAGCGCCCCGGGTATCCGCTCCGGGATGGGCCCCTGCCACGGATCGTAGCCGTCGAAGAGGTGGTTGAGCAGCCCCGTCCCGCGCGTCTGCGTGAGGAACTCCGAACGAAACCCGATCAGGCCCCGCGAAGGGATCCGGTACTCCAGCCGGACCCGCCCCTGCCCCGGGTTAATCATCTTGGTCATCTTCGCCCTGCGGGCCCCCAGGCTTTGGGTGACCGCGCCCAGGTAGGCGTCGGGGACGTCGACGAAGAGCATCTCCACCGGCTCCAAAAGCACTCCGTTCTCGGTCCTGGTGACCACTTCCGGGCGGGAGACCGAGAGCTCGAACCCCTCGCGGCGCATCATCTCGATGAGGATCGCGAGCTGCAGCTCCCCCCGCCCCATCACGGTGAACGCGTCGGTGTCCGAGAAATCGATCCGCAGGGCCACGTTTCCGAGCAGCTCCTTCTCGAGCCGCGCGCGCAGCTGCCGGGAAGTGACGAACTTTCCTTCCCTGCCCGCGAACGGCGAGGTATTGATCGAGAAAACCATCGACACCGTCGGCTCGTCCACCGCGATCCGCGGGAGGGGCCTGGGATTCTCCGCCTCGGAGACGGTGTCCCCGATGGTGATCCGCTCCGCCCCGGCGAGGGCGACGATGTCCCCCGCGAAGGCTTCCCGGATCTCCTGCCGGGAAAGCCCTTCGTAGCCGTAGAGGACCGCCGCCTTGACCCGCTCGGCAAGCCCGTCCCTCCCGCAGACCGAGACCGTCTCCCCGGAGCGCAGGGTCCCCTCGAAGACCCGCCCGACCGCGAGCCGCCCGACGTAGTCGCTGTAGTCCAGGTTGGTGACGAGGAACTGCAGGGGGGCGGCGGGGTCCCCGGCGGGGGGCGGGATGTGGGCAAGTATCCGGTCGAACAGCGGGCGCAGGTCGCGCCCCTCCCCGCCGTCCTTTTCCCGCGCCGTTCCGACGCGGGCGTTCGTCAGCAGGATGGGGAACTCGAGCTGCTCCTCCGTGGCGTCGAGATCGATGAAGAGGTCGTAGACCTCGTTGATCACCTCGTCGATCCGGGCGTCCGGCCGGTCGATCTTGTTCACGACCAGGATCACCGGGAGTGCCTGCTCCAGCGCCTTCTTCAATACAAAACGGGTCTGGGGGAGCGGCCCCTCCGAGGCGTCCACCAGCAGGAGCACCCCGTCCACCATCTTCAGGGTGCGCTCCACCTCGCCGCCGAAGTCGGCGTGCCCCGGGGTGTCGACGATGTTGATCTTCACCCCCCGGTAGACCACGGCGGTGTTCTTTGCCATGATCGTGATCCCCTTCTCCCGCTCCAGGTCGATCGAGTCCATCACGCGGTCGGGGACCGCCTGGTTCTCCCGGAAGATGCCGCTCTGCTTGAGCATCGCGTCGACGAGGGTGGTCTTGCCGTGGTCGACGTGGGCGATGATCGCCACGTTGCGGATGTCGGAGGGTCGCATCATCGGCCGGCGGGACCTATTACGCGAAAGTGCTCTCGAACAGCCGCCGGATGGCCTTGCGGCCGTTCTCCTCCAGGAACCGCGTGCCGGTCCCGGTGAACCGGGGATGGCCGATCCGCAGGTTCTCCTGGTCGGCCGCCTCCACCCACTCGTCGTCCTTCCAGGTGAACCACCGGTCCTTCTCCTGGTCGAAGACGAAGATCGGCTTGTTGCAGAGCTTGGCGAACTCGGCGCCCCAGCCGGTGCCGCCCCGCACGGTGCCGTCCGGAAGGATCTTGCCGATGACGTAGATCTCCTGCGCGGCATTGACCTGGTACCACAGCGTCTGCAGCACCTTGCGGATGAACAGGGCATCCGAGTAGGTGCGATGCATCAGCTTCGAGACGTAGGCCAGGCTCACGTCCCCTTTCTGGAGCTCCTCCCGGGAGAGTACCCGCACGCCGCGGGTGCGGGCGATCCCGTGCCCCTCGAACGTGAAGTTGACCTCCTCGATCCCGTAGCTTTCCGCCCGGATGCCGAACTCGTACTCCGCGCCGTTCGCGCCTCCGCTGTAGAGGATGCACTCCTCCCTTTTCACCATCTTCGCCTCCTTCGCTCACCGGATGGGGGATTTCGCATCGGACGAATGCTGACAATATATCACGGACGGGGCGCAGCAAGCGGACCCGCAGTGCGAAACCATGACCGGGGCCCCGCGGGGGGTAGCCCGTGAGGCGTGCCTTGCCCGCGGAACCCGCGCGGGGGCGACGCACGGCGGGCGCGCTACCGAAGCAGGGCGGTCGTGAGCGCCGGGACGTAGGTGATCGCCAGGACCCCGCCGAGCAGGATCAGCAGGAAGGGGAGCGTGGCCCGGACGACTTCCATGAACGGCCGGTCGAACCGGTAGGCGGAGAGGAAGAGGTTCATCCCCACCGGGGGCATCAGGAACCCGAGCTCGAGGTTCGCAAGGAAGATGATCCCCAGGTGCACGGGGTGGACGTTGAAGGCCGCGGCGAGGGGGGCGATGATCGG
This sequence comes from Deltaproteobacteria bacterium, assembly GCA_016220005.1. Lineage (GTDB taxonomy): Bacteria > Desulfobacterota > Deferrimicrobia > Deferrimicrobiales > Deferrimicrobiaceae > JACRIV01. The sequence goes on along the minus strand of JACRIV010000011.1, from coordinate 13,967 downwards.
GACCACGACGACGATCGCCGAGAAGATGTGCATGAAGGCCCCGACGACCAGGAGGAACCCGTTCAGGATAAGGAGGAAGGCGAACCGCGAGTGGATCGTCTGGCGGACCCACTCGAAGATCGTCTGCGGCACCCCGGCATCTACCATGTATCCCGTGAGCCCCGTGGCCGCCGCGAGGAGGATGAGGAATCCCCCCACGAGCCGCACGGACTCCGTCCCCGCCTCGGGGAACTGTCTCCGCAGGTCGATGTCGCGTTGGATGAAGACCTCGCTGCAGAAGGCGTAGAGGACCGTCATCGCCGCCGCCTCGACGGTCGTCGCAAATCCCCCGAAGATCCCGAGGAGGACGATCACGGGGAGGAGGAGGTCCCACTTCGCGTCCCGGGCGGCGGCTCCCAGCTCCTTGAGGGAGAACGGCGTCCGCTCCGCGCCCGCCCGGAGCCCTCCCCGAACGGCCCAGGCCGCCATGATCGCCGTGAGGAGGACCCCCGGCAGGAATCCCCCCTTGAACAACTGGTCCACGGCGATCCCCGCCACGACTCCGTACAGGATCACCGGCAGGCACGGCGGGAAGAGGAGCCCGAGCGATCCGGAGGCCGTGAGGAGCCCCAGGGAGAATTTCTCCGTGTAACGCTCCGCGAGCAGGGCCGGCAGCAGGATCCCTCCCAGCGCGACGATCGTCACACCCGAGGCGCCCGTGAAGGTCGTGAAGAACGTGCACACCAGCACCGTGACCACGGCGACCGCCCCGGGCATCCAGCCCACGAGGGCCCGGAAGAAGCGGACCAGGCGGCGGGAGACGTTTCCCACCGTGAGGAGGTATCCCGCGAAGGCGAACAGGGGGATCGTGGGAAGGGACGGAGAGGTGACGAGGCGGTAGATCTCGGCCGAGATGGACGCGAGGGGGACGCCGGCATGGCGGAAGAAGAGAACCGCAAGTCCCCCGAGGCCGACGAATAGCGGGGCCCCGAGGATCACCGCGACGAGAAGGACCGCGAGCGCGGCAAGGAACGGCGCGGTCCCGAGGATGAGGCCCGAGGCGACGAACGCCATCCCTGCGCCCGCGGTGGCCGCGACGGCCGCGCGGACCCCCCATCCCGGAGACACGCCCCGGACCAGCCGCCACGCGATGAGGGCGAACCCCGCGGGGATCACCGCCTCCGCGAGCCACACGGGGAGGAACGGGACCACGTGCTGCCGGTCGGCCCACTCCGCCCGGACGAGCTGGAACCCCGAATAGGCGAGCAGCAGGGAGATGGCGGCGGAGACCGCCGCTACGATGGCGGCCAGAACTCCCCGGTACGGCTCCCGGAACCGGTCGGTGAGGCGTCCGAGCGACAGGTGCCGCCCGTCCCGGGCGGCGATCGCCCCTCCGAGGAACCCGATCCAGAGGGTCGCGTGCTGAACGAGGGCGGCGGAACCGGGGATGCCGGTACGCCAGAGCCGGCGGCCGACGATCTCCAGGAGGGGCAGGACCGCCATCCCGCAGAGGAGAGCGATCGAGACCGCGTTCTCGACGCGGGCCGGGAACGATCCCCCGCGCTCTCTTCCGGAAAGGGGCCCTTCCACGGACCACCCCTCCGCGGGCTTCACCGCGCCATGGCCTTTCCGCCTCCTCGGGTCGCCCGGTACTCGTCCCGGTACTTCCGCGCGGCGTCGAACATGTCCGCGGGGATGATCTTTCCGCGGATTCGCGGATAGACGTCCTCGACGATCTTGCGCCACTCCGCCTGGGCGTCCGGGGGGACATGGCTGACTTTCAGCCCGTTCTTCACCATGACCCTCACGGCCTCGTCGTTCAGCCGGCGAATCTCCTCGCGGAGGTGCTTCCCCGCCTCCCGCGCCGCCTCGAGGATCTTCGGCCGGAGATTTTCCGGGATTCGGAGCCACGCCTTCTCGTCGATGATCGTGGCGCCCGTGAGCGGCACCCACCGGAGGTCGGCCATGTGCGGGGCGAGGCCGAACCACTGGAATGCGAGCGCCGCAAGCGGGGTCGTGTCGAAGGCGTTGATGAGCCCCGTCTGAAGGCCCGGCAGGATGTCGATCGCGGAGAGGGGAACGGGGTTGAACCCCGTCTCCTTGTAGAGCTGGATGAGGTTCGTGTCGCCCGACCAGACGAAGAGCTTCATCGCCTTGACTTCAGCCGGTCGGGTGAACGGCTTTTTCGCGAAAAAGTGGACCCAGCCGGCGTCCCCCCAGTTGAGGACGATGATCCCCTTCTCCTCGAGCCGGCGCTCGAGGAGGGGGGAGAGCCGGTCGCGGACGTAGTCGAACTCCTCGTCGGAGGCGTACATCATCGGGACATGCAGGGCGTAGAAGGAGCGGTCCAGGTACGAGAGCCCGATCCCGGTGACGGCCGCCGCCTGGAGCTGCCCCACCCGTATCTTCCGGATCATCGCGTCTTCGTCGCCTGAGACGCCGCCGGGATAGATGCGCAGGGTGACGGCGCCGTTGGTTGCCTTCTTCCACCCCTCGCCCATGTTCTGGAGGACCTTGTACCAGGACGATCCCTCGGGGGCGAGGGTCGCCATCTTGATCACTACGGGCCCCGCGGCCCGCGCCGGCGCCGCGGACGCGGCGACGAGGAACAAAGCAGCGGCGGCGACCGCCGTACTACTCCAGGAACAGCTCATCCACCCTCCCTTTCAGCCACCTCGCCCGGCGCTGGGCCACGAGGTTGGCCAGCCGGTACTCGGGGGCTTTCCTGCGCGCGTCGAAGGCGAGCGCCCGGTCCAGGAGCTCCAGGAACTCCTTCCTCTCTTGCGCCCGCACCGAAACGGTCTCCGCCAGGGTCACGAGGGGAGAGACCTTTTTTCCCCCAGAGAGCGCCATCGCCCGCTCGAAATGGCGCCGCGCCCGCTCCGGAGAGCCGCCCATCGCCTCCGGGCGCCCTCCCTCGAAGGCGATGAAATATTCGTGGATCGCCCCGCCGTCGAAATCCTCCTGAAGCGCAAGCGCCCGCCGCATGAGCGCCTCGCACCGCGGCAGGTCTGCGAGCATCTCGGGGTCGGCCTGGGCGGACGCGATCGCCAGGCTCCAGGATACACCCGTCCAGAACAGGAGGGGGACATCCCCCGTCGTCGCCGCCGCGGTCGCCTTCCCGGGATCCGCCGCGATCGCCTCGCGGAAGCCGGGGAGTCCGATCGACAGCCCACGGAGGCCGTACTCCCTGGCGCGCAGGTAGAGGCGGCGCGCCCGTTCCTTGCCGGCTTCCGAAAGCGCCGGATCGGACGCCTCCGCCGCGTCCTGCCAGACGAAGGCCACGGCGTATCGCGTAAACCCCTTGGAAAGGGAGAGGAGCAACCCCCGGTGATCCGGTTTCCCTGCGAGAAGGGACTCCATCGCCTTGAGGGCGAAAGGCGCCGACTCGCGGACAAGCTCGGGGTCGTCCTCGGCCGCGAAGCTCTCCCCGCCCGACGAGACGGCATCGGCCACCTTGCCTATCACGTAGCTCCTGGGAGAACAACCGGCGAACCCCATCGAAAGGATAAGCGCTGCCGCGAAGGCGATCGCTCGCATGCCAGCCATTAAGCCTGATCGGGCCCTTCGTGCCGCCCCTTGTTCCCCAGGACTTCCTCCACCTTCTGCCCGAGCTCCGTGCGGCGGAAAGGCTTCTGGATGAACCCCTTGAATCCGCCGGCGACGATCTCCCGGACCCTGTCCGTCTCGTCGTAGCCGCTGGCGAGAAGCGCGCGCACCCCGGGGAAGATCCGCCGCATCTCCGCGTAGGCCAGGTCCCCGGTCATGCGGGGCATCATCAGATCGAGGAGGACGAGGTCGATCTCCCTGTGGCGTCCCCGGAACAGATCCACCGCTTCCATGCCGTCCCGCGCCCCGATCACCCGGTACCCGAACGACCCCAGCATGGCGCCTACAACTTCCCGGACATCCTCCTCGTCGTCGGCCACGAGGATCGTCCCCGCGCCAATGGGCAACGGCGCCTCCGGGGTCTCCACCTCCGCGGGGGTCCCCGCCGCGGCAGGGAAGCCGATCGAGATCGTGGTCCCCCTGCCGGGCTCCGAGCAGACGAGGATCTCCCCGTCGTGGCTTTCCACGATCCCACGGACCGCCGCCAACCCCATGCCGCGGCCGATGAACTTCGTGGAGAAGAACGGCTCGAAGATCCGGCCGATCGTCTTCCCGTCCATCCCGCACCCCATGTCGGACACCTCCAGCACCGCCAGCGGGCCCGAAAGCGGGTCGCCCGAGCGCAGCCGCCTCGCGGCGCCTCCCCCCCCCGTCCTTCCCCATTCCCACGGAGCGGCATGAGGCCCGGCCTCGCTCCGCGTCCGGATCGTGAGGATGCCGCCGTTGGCCATCGCCTCCCCCGCGTTCAGGCACAGGCTCATCACCACCTGCTTGAGCTGGGTGATGTCGGCGAGCACGGGGGGGATCTCCTCGGCCAGCTCCAGGCGCAGCTCCACCGACGCCGGGAGGGCCGCCTTCAGGATGGGCACGTCCTCCAGGACCGCCCTGTTAAGCAGGACGATCCTGGGGCTGTACTTCCCCTGCCGGGCGTATGCCAGGAGCTGGCGCGTCAGCTCCACGGCCCGCTCCCCGTTCCGCTCGATCATGGCGAGGTAGTTTCTGGCCTCCCAGTTTCCCGTAAGAAGCAGGCCGAGCATCTCGACCGCCCCGTTGATGCCGACCAGCAGGTTGTTGAACTCGTGGGCCACGCCGCCCGCCAGCATCCCGATCGTCTCCAGCTTCTGGCTCTCGAACAGGCGGCTCTCCATCTTCTTCCGCTCGGTGATGTCCCGGGTGACCCGCAGGACCTGGCGGACCTCCCCCCGCTCGTTCAGCACGGCGGAAGAGACCGTCTCCACTTCCATGAAGCCGCCGTCCTTCCGGCGGAGCCTGCAGTGCAGCGTCATCGCGAGGATCTCCCCGGACACCAGCCGCCGGTTTTCCTCCCGGAACTTCTCCTGGTCGTCGGGGTGGAGGAACGCTGCGGCGGCGACGCCCATCATCTCTTCGGGGCGGTAGCCGAGCATCCCCCGCGCGGCGGGACTCGCGTACAGGTACCTTCCGGAGGAGTCGTGCAGGGAGATGAAGTCGAGGGCGTGGTCCGCGAGGAACCGGTAGCGGGCCTCCGAGACCCGCAGCCGCGCCTCCATGCGCCGCCGCTCGAGCGCCGCGGAGAGGACCGGGACCACCACCTCGGAGAGGGCCCGTACGTCCTCCTCTCGCCAGCCCTTGGCGCCGCTGTACATGTGCAGGGAAAGGACCCCCAGGAGGCGCGTCCCGAACTTCAAGGGAAAGAGCAGCGCGGCCCGTACCGGCTGGGGCGCGTAGAGGAGCCGGAGCGGGTCGTCCGCCGGCAGGCGGTCGCAATCCTCGACGGCCAGCGCTCCCGCCGCGCGGAGGCGCTCCAGCACGCCCCCGAGGTGCACGCTCCGGCGGTATGCCGACCGGAGGTCCGGCCACTCGCCGGGAAGGGTGCTGTGCCAGATCTCGTTCCGGGCGGCGTCCTCGTGACAGGCCACGAGGTAGCACCCTTCCGTGCCGGACAGGGCAAGGATCTCCTTGCACACTTCGCCCAGCAGCTCGTCCAGGCCGAGCGCAAGAGCGCAGATGCGGGCGACACGGGGGGCCGCCGCAAGGGATACCTCCCGGGAAGCCAGTGCGCCGGCATCGCGGCTCTTCGCGGGAAAGGGGATCGGATCGGCCAAAACGCCTCCTGAATCGGTGTTCAGGTATCGTTACTTTATAAAAGGGATCGGGGATCGTTGTCAATAAAGCGAATCGCCCGCCGCCGGCATCTTAGGTGGGCGGGGACACTCCTCTCCCAATGTCCCCCACGTCAGGAATGCCCACGGTGAGGGATGGCGGTATTCTTCCCCCATGGGGCCCAGAAGGCGCTCGGCTGGTTCGGAGGATACGGGCTTGCGGGCACGATGGGCTTCTTCACGCAGAAGATGGGGATCCCGGCCGTTTTCGCAGCCCTGGCCATCGCCGCGGAATTCCTTGGTTCCATCGGACTGTTCGTGGGATTCCTCACCCGGGTGGCAGCGTTCGGCATCTTCTGCGTCATGGCCGTGGCGGCCATCCGGGGGCCTTCCGGTACAGAATCTTTCCGCTTGTCCGTAAACCGCATTCCATACTAATAATGAAACTGATGTATCCCGGCGTGTCCCCCCATCTGCTGGAGACCCTTCTTGCCGGCATGCCGGCATTCCTTTTTTCCCTGCGGCGCAGCGACCTGGCGCTTCTCTGGATCTCGGAAGGCGCGGGCGGTATTACGGGATTCGATTCCAGGGATCTCCTCGCCCGGCCGGGACTCTTCGCTGAACGCCTTCCCCCCGAAGAACGGGAGAACCTGGTCCGGCTCTGCGGGGACGTTTCGGACAGCTCCTTCGTGCGGGAGGATTTCCGGTTCCGGTGCGCCGACGGAAAGGTCCGGTGGTTCCGGACCTGCCTGGGCCCCGCTCTGGGGCCGCCCGGCGACCTCCTTGCCGTGGCGGGAATCGCCTGGCCGATCGACGACGTGAAAAGCGCCAGCCGGCAGGCCCGCCTGGGGCAGGACATCCTGCTCGCGGCGCGCACTCCGATCGTCTTCACGGACATGGGCGGAAGGATCCGGCTCTGGAACGGCGCGGCGGAGCGGTTCTTCGGCTGGAGCGCGGGAGAGATGGTCGGGAGCGCCATCCAGGGGCTCTTCACCCTCCCTCCGGAAGTCGTGGAGGGGATGATCCGCCGCGTCCATGAAGAGGGGATGGTCTCCCGCGAGGACCGTCTCGCGACCAAGCACGGGAGGCCGGTCCCGTGCCGTGTGACCGTCTCCCTCGTGCGCGACGAGGGCGGCGCCGGGGCGGGCATGGTCGCCGCCGTCGCCGGCACAGCGGAGTTCCGGGGCCTGGAGAGCCGGCTCCAGGAGGCGATCACCCGCCTGCGTATCATCGAACGGGTCAACCGGATCACCGCCTCGGAGTGGGACATCCGGAAAGCGCACGGCCGGATCGCCACGGAGCTCGAGAAACTGGTCGATTTCGACCGGACCTCCCTCTGCTTCTTCGAGGAAGGAAAAGACTCCGTCCTCATCCACGCCCACGCCAAGGGGGAAACGGCGCTGGGGAGCGGGACGAGCATCCCCCTCGACGGATCGGCGCCGGGCTGGGTGCTGGCGCGGCGGATCACCCGGATCGACGAGGACATGGCCGCCGCCGACGAACGGTTCGCGGAGGACGAGATCCTTGTCCGCGAGGGGATGCGGTCCCGCCTCATGATCCCCCTGTTCGTCGGCGAGCGGATCGTGGGGACCCTGGACTTCAACGGCCGCAGGAAGGGGGCCTATTCCCTCGCGACGGTCGAAGAGCTGGGTAGCATCCCGGACCAGCTGGCGCTGGCGATCGACAAGTACCAGACCTACGTCCGTCTTTCGAGCTCGGAGGAGAAGTACCGGCTCCTCTTCGAGCTCGGCCCTCCCGCGGCCATCTCGGGGCCGGACGGGCGGTTCGTGGACGTGAACGAAGGGTGCCTCCGGATGCTGGGCTACACCCGGGAGGAGTTCCTCCGCCTGACCAACGCCGACCTCGACTCCGACCCGGACCAGGCGACCCGTCCCGCCCGGGTCCTCGATAGCGGCCAGGCTCTGGAAAAGGAAGCGCTCTTCCGCCGAAAGGACGGGAGCCTCTTCTGGGGGCACGTGAACATCTTCCCCGTCTCGAAGAACCTCGTCCTGGGGCAGATCACCGACATCTCCCCCAGGAAGGACGCCGAGGAAGCGCTGCGCCGGGAAAAGGAATTCTCTTCGAGCATCCTGTCCGTGGCGAACGCCCTGATCGTCGTGTTCGACCGCAGCGGGAGGATCCTCCTCTTCAACCGGAAGTGCGAAGAGGTCACCGGGTGGACCGAACGGGAGATCCGCGGAAGGCGCCTCTGGGACGACCTCCTCCCGGAGCCGTTCATCGGCCCGATCAAGGCGAAGTTCGCCCGCCTGGACAGGGAGGACATCCCGCCGAGTTTCGAAAATCCCTGGGTCAGCCGGGAAGGGAAGGAACGGCTCATCATCTGGAACAACTCGGTGGTCCGCGACGAGCGCGGGGAGGTGATCTGGGTCATCGGCGCCGGGATCGACGTCACCGAGCAGCGGGAGCTCGAAGAGCAGCTCCGCCACGCGCAGAAGATGGAAGCGGTCGGAACCCTCGCGGGGGGAATCGCCCACGACTTCAACAATATCATCCAGGCGATCATGGGGTACACCTCGCTCCTGAAAACCCGGGCCGGAGGGCAGGTGGAGGCGGCGGAGCAGGTCGAGGCCATCGAGCGGGCGAGCCTTCGCGCCGCGGAGCTCACCAGCCAGCTCCTCGGGTTCGCCCGCAGGGGAAAGTACGAAGCGCGGCCGACGGACCTGAACGGCGTCGTCGAGAAGGTCGTCTCCATGATCCGTCCCACCTTCGACCGGTCGATCAAGATCCGGACGGAGCTTTGCGCCGGGCTGAACACGGTGGAAGGGGATGCCGGCCAGTTGGAGCACACATTGCTCAACCTTTGCATCAACGCCCGGGACGCCATGCCGGAAGGCGGGTCGCTCCGGATCGCGACGGGCAACGAGACCCTCCTCGCGAAGGGGGCTGCGGGCCCGGCCGAGGTCCCGGCCGGGGAGTATGTCATCCTGTCGGTCTCCGACACCGGCGTCGGGATCTCTCCCGACAGCCTCCCCCGCATCTTCGAGCCGTTCTACACGACGAAAGAGCCGGGCAAGGGGACCGGGATGGGGCTTGCCATGGTGTACGGCATCGTGAAGAACCACGAAGGGTGGATCGACGTCCGGAGCGAGGTCGACCGCGGGACGACCTTCCGGATCATGCTTCCCGCCTCCCGGAGGGTCCCTGCCGCCGTATCGCCTCCCCCCCGGCGGGAGGATCTCGTCGGAGGGACCGAAACGATCCTGTTCGTGGACGACGAGGAGTCGCTCCGGCTGCTGGCCGTGGAGATGCTGGGCGGGCTGGGATATACGGTCCTGACGGCCCGGAACGGCGTCGAGGCGCTTATCCTCTTCTCGGAGAAGCGGTCGGAGATCGCCCTTGTGATCCTCGATCTGATCATGCCCGAGATGGGAGGCGTGGAGACTTCCCAGAAGCTCCGGGAGATGGACCCCTCCGCCCGGATCCTCGTCTCTTCCGGCTATGCGGTCGAGGGACGCCCGGAGGACATGCTCGCCGAGGGAGCAGCGGGGTTCATCCGAAAGCCGTATCGGCTCGCCGACCTCGCCTCGGCCGTCCGCCGGGCGCTCGGAGGCGGCGTATCGTGAGGAGACGGAGGCTCTTCAGGACCGCTCCTTCCAGTGTGTCCTCTCGAACCGCCTGATCTTGTCCACCCTCCGGCGGTGGCGTCCCGCTTCGAAGGGGGTCGCAAGCCACGTGATAACGATCCGGCGCGCCCGGGCGACCGGGATCTCGTTGGCCCCCAGGACAAGGGCGTTGGAATCGTTGTGGCGGCGCGAGAGCTCCGCGTCGGCGACGCTGGCCACCAGCGCGGCCCGGACCCCTTTCGACTTGTTCGCGCAGATGGCCATCCCGATCCCCGACTTGCAGATGAGGATCGCCCGGTCCGCCTCCCCGCGGCGGAGCTCCGCGGCCGCCGCGAAGCCGTAGTCGGGGTAGTCCACCGGCCGCACGGAGTCCGTCCCGAGATCCCTGACGGGAAAGCCCTTCCGGGAGAGATAGCGGAGGAGTTCCGCCTTCATCGCCACCCCTCCGTGGTCGGACGCCAGGACGATCCGCGGAAGCGTACGGGCCGGGGTCATTCTTCCACCCCCTCCATCGCCAGCGCATAGTGGGCCGCCCCCAGAAGCGCCGCCTTGTCGTCGAGGATCACCTTGACCGGCACCTTCGAGAGGAAATCCTGGAACCGCCCCTTGGCCCGGAACGCATCGAGGAACCCGCCCTCCGAGAGTACGGGCAGAATCGCGGGAGCGATCCCCCCGCCCAGGACGACCCCTCCCGTCGCCAGGAGGTGCAACGCGAGGTTTCCCGCCTTCGCCCCGTAGAGGGAGGCGAAGAGGCGCAGCGCCTCCCGGCAGGCCGCCGACCGGCCGCCCTGGCCCTCCTCCGCGATTACCCGGGGAGGATCCTCCCGGGAGAGCCGCGCATCGACTTCCGGCGCTTCCTGCACCCCTTCCCTCTCCCGCAGGAAGCGGTAGATCGCGTGCAGCCCCGGACCGGAGACCACCCGCTCCGCGCTCACCCGGTCGAACCGCTCGCGCAGATAGGCGAGCAGCGCCGCCTCCCGGCCGTCGCGGGGGGCGAAATCGGCGTGGCCGCCCTCCGAGGCGAAGGGCAGATAGTCCCTGCCGGAGCGGACGAGGAACGCCATCCCCAGGCCGGTGCCCGCGGCGAGGACCGCCACCGTCCCCCGCGGGTCCGCCACTCCGGCCTGCAGGACGGCGATACGGTCCGGCGGCAGGTGGGGGACCGCGAAGGCCGTGGCCTGGAGGTCATTGATGAGGAAGCCCCGCCTCGCCCCGCAGGCGCGCCGAACCGACTCCCCTTCTACGACCCAGGGGAGGTTGGTCAGCCGGCTCTGACCCCCGAAGACGGGACCCGCCACGCCGACACAGGCCAGCTCGACCGGCGGTCGGCCCGCGAGGAACTCCTCGAGGATCGCCTCCAGGGAGGGGAACTCCTGGCTGGGGTAGGAACGCGTCTCGCCCCGCGCGAGACGGGCCCCCTCCGGGCGAAAAAGGGCCAGGTTCGTCTTCGTCCCGCCCAAGTCGCCTGCGAGGATCATCGGCCGCCCTCCAGCCTGCTGCGGACGATGCCGGATGCAGCGAGGGCGTCCGCCAGGAACGTGACCTTCCCCCGATTCGGCAGCACCCTGGCGGCCGGCAGCTCCTCCCCTTTCCCGGAGAGGATCCTTTTCAGCACTTCGGCCTTCTCCTTCCCGCTGACCAGGAAGATCACCTGCGCGGCGGCCGAGAGAACCGGGAGGGACAGCGTGACGCGGGGAACAGGCGGGTCCCCCCCTGCCGCGTGGATCGCCCACGCTCTTTCCTCCGAGGTCTCTTTCGCGCCCGGGAACAACGAGGCCGTGTGGCCGTCCTTCCCGATCCCGAGCAGGATCGCGTCGAACCGGGGGAAACCGCCCGGCGGATCCGGGAACGCCCGGCGCAGCAGCTCTTCGTACCGCCGCGCCGCCTCCTCCGGCCCCGAGAGGGCGGTGTCCACGGCGTGGAAGTTCCCCTCCGGGACGGGGGCGCGGGACAGGAGCGCCTCGCTCAACATCCTCCGGTTGCTCAATGGGTCGTCCGGCCGGACCCACCGCTCGTCCACCTGGTAGAAGTGGACCCGGTCCCACGGGAAGCGCCCCCGGTACGGCTCGGAGGAGAGGAGCTCGTAGGTCCGCCGGGGGGTCTCCCCTCCGGAGAGGGCGACGTGGATCCCGGGGGCGGATCCGCCGGGTCGGCACTGCGCCGCCGCTCGCTCCCGGACGATCCCCCAGAGCCTGCCGGCGGCCGCCCTGGCCAGCTCTTCCGCCGAAGACACCACGAAGAGGCGGTCGGCGTACGGATTGTCCCCGCCGCTCACGGCCGGCGCCATCGGTCCCCTCCCGCTTCCGGGAGCGCATCGGCCTCGCGGGGCCCCCAGCTTCCGGCGGGGTAGAAGAACAGGTCCCGGGAGGGATCCTCCTCCCAGCGGCGCAGGAACGGGTCGAGGAGGGACCACGAGGTCTCGACGGTATCCTCCCGGGGAAACAGCGTCGGGTCCCCGTGCATGACGTCGAGCAGGAGCCGCCCGTACGCCGGGGTGCTCCGCGCCCCGAACGCCTCCCGGTACGTGAAATGGAAATCGACCGGCCGCACGCATACCTCCGGCCCGGGGTCCTTCGCCCCGAAGCGCAGGAAGATCCCCTCCTCCGGCTGGATGTTGATGACGAGGAGGTTCGACTCGAGCTGCCCGCACGCCGTGTCCTTGAACAGGAGCGAGGGTGCGTGGTGGAACTGGATCGCGATCTCGGAGACCTTCCTGCCCATCCGCTTCCCGGTGCGCAGGTAAAAGGGAACGCCCGCCCAGCGCCAGTTGTCGATGGCAAGTCGGAGGGCGACGTAGGTCTCCGTGAAGGAGCTCGGGGAGACGTTCTTCTCCGTCCGGTATGGCGGGACCCTCTTCCCGTCGATCTCCCCTTCCGCGTACTGCCCCCGGACGCAGACCTCCCCGGCGCGCTCGGGGGCCACGCGCTCGATCGACTTCAGCACCTTCAGCTTCTCGCCGCGAATGTCGTCGCCGTCGAGGGAGCCGGGCGGCTCCATCGCCACCAGGGCCAGGAGCTGGAGAAGGTGGTTCTGGATCATGTCGCGAAGCGCCCCCGCCTCCTCGTAGAAGTCGCCCCTCCCCTCGACGCCGATCGTCTCGGCGACGGTGATCTGGACGTGGTCGATATAGTTCCGGTTCCAGATCGGCTCGAAGATCCCGTTGCCGAACCGGAAGACGAAGATGTTCTGGACGGTCTCCTTGCCCAGGAAGTGGTCGATCCGGTAGACCTGGTCGTCCCGGAAGACCGAGAGGACCTCCCGGTTGAGCGCCCGCGCGCTCTCGAGGTCGCGGCCGAACGGCTTCTCGACCACCACGCGGCGGAAGCCGGGGAGCTCCGGGGAAGGGACGGAAAGCCCCGCCTCCCCGATCCGCCGAACGAGGGAAACGTAGTGTTTCGGCGCAACGGCGGTATAGAAGATGAGGTTGCCCGGGATCCCTCTCTCCGCGCACAGGGACCGGATCCGGCCGACGAGCCCTGTGTAGCTCTCGGCGTTATCGAGGTCCGCAGGGTGATAGAAGAGCCTCGGGGCGAACGCGTCCCAGAGAGCCGGGTCGAATCCCCCCCGGGCATGCTCCCGCGCGGCGTCCCGAAGGAGGGACCGGAAGGCGTCGTCCGTGTAGGCGGTCCGGGAGACGCCCAGGACCGCGAACCCCTCCGGAAGGAGCTTCTCCGCGAAGAGCCCGAAGAGGTCGGGGACGAGCAGGCGCCTCGTGAGGTCGCCCGAGGCGCCGAAGATCACGAGGAGGCTCGGCTCCATCCGCCTATCCTTTCTCCTCTTCCGGCGCAGCCGCTTTCACGGCGTGGCCGCCGAACTCGTTGCGCAGCGCGGCGATCATCCGCATTGCGAAGGAGCTGTCCTGCCGCGAGAAGAAGCGCATGAAGAGGGAGAGGCCGATCGCGGGCAGCGGGACGCCGGCCTCGATCGACCGCTCCAACGTCCAGCGGCCCTCCCCCGAATCCTCCACGTAGGGGGCAAGCCCCGAGAGGGAAGGATCCCGCGACAGCGCCCGCCCGGCGAGCGCGAGCAGCCACGACCGGACGACGCTCCCCCGGTTCCAGAGGTCGGCGATCGCCGGGAGGTCGAGGGGGAACGGAGCGGTCGAGAGGAGCTCGAACCCCTCCGCATAGGCCTGCATCATCCCGTACTCGATCCCGTTGTGGATCATTTTCACGAAGTGGCCGGCGCCGTGCGGCCCCATGTAGGCGTACCCCTCGGGGGGCGCCAGGGCGGCGAGGACCGGGGAGACCCCGTGGTATGCCTCCTCGTCGCCCCCGACCATCAGGCAGTACCCTTCCTCGAGCCCCCAGATCCCTCCGCTCGTCCCCACGTCCAGGAACCGGATTCCCCGCTCGGCGAGCCGCTTCGCCCGACGCTGCGCGTCCTTGTACAGGGAGTTTCCGCCGTCGATGACGATGTCGCCGGGCGAGAGGATCGCATGGAGGGTCTCGATATTTTCGTCGACGGGGGCGCCGGCCGGCACCATCAGCCAGACGACTTTGGGGGGGAGGAGCTTCGAAGCCGCGTCGGAGAGCGTCGCGGCCGGGAGGGCCCCCTCGCGGGAGGCCTCCTCGACGGCGGCCGGGGAGCGGTCGACCGCCACGACCTCGTGCCCGCGCCGCAGCAGCCGGCGGGTCATATTCAACCCCATCTTCCCCAGGCCGACCATCGCGATCCGCATGACGCTCGCCCCCTATGCCTTCGCTGCGCAAAG
>JACRIV010000076.1 GCA_016220005.1 Deltaproteobacteria bacterium | reverse complement strand
GCCGCGAGCTCCTCCTCGGAGCGGTAGCGCGTCGGGTCATCGGCGGTCGAGTGGGCCCCCATCCGGTAGGTCACCGCCTCGATCAGGGTCGGCCCGCCGCCCTCGCGGGCCCGCGCAAGCGCATCGCGGGTCACCCTGCAGACCGCCAGGACGTCGTTGCCGTCCACGCGGACCCCGGGGAACCCGTAAGCCGTCGCCTTGATCGCGATCGAGCCGGAGGCGGTCTGCTTGGCGGACGGGAGGGAGATGGCGTACTGGTTGTTGCTGCAGAAGAAGACGTTCGGCGTCCTGAAGACCCCGGCGAAGTTCATCGCCACGTGGAACTCTCCCGTGGAGCTGCCCCCGTCCCCGAAGTAGGCGATGAAGGCGCCCTTCTCCCCCCTGATCTTCGCCGCGTAGGCGGCGCCCACGGCCTGCGGGAGCTGGGTAGCGACGGGGGAGGAGACCGATACGATGCGGGACGACCGGTCGCACCAGTGGTTGGGCATCTGCCTGCCCCGGGTCAAGTCCGATGCGTTCCCGAAGAGCTGCCCGACGAGGGCCGAGAGGGGGTATCCGTGGAGGAGCGCCACCCCCTGGTCCCGGTAGGACGGGAACACCCAGTCCCCCTCCTGCAGGGCGAAGCCCGACCCGATCTCCGTCGCCTCCTGCCCCGCGGCGCCGATGTAGAAGCCGATCCGCCCCGACCGCTGGAGGGAGAGCGCCTTCTCGTCCAGGGCCCGGAGGAAGAGCATCTTCCTGAAAAGAAAAAGCTTGGTCTCGCCGCTGAGTTCGGGATCTACGTCCGGGTCGACCGACCCGTCTTCGCGAAGCGCCTTCAACAGGGGCGTTTCCATTCCGGCCTCCGTTTCCGTGAACCTTTGCGCCTCTTCCTATGCGATGAATCCTTCCCGCGGAGGATTCGCCCGCCCACCCGTAGGATGCTACCCGTCCCCGGTCTCTTCGTCGCCGGCCACCTTTTTCCGGCAGGCAGCCCTTTTCGCCGCCTTCTTGGGGTCCGGGATCACCCGGGTCGGCTTCGGCATGATCCCCCGTTCCTTGACCTTGGGAAGCGGGATGACGATCGATTTTTTCGGACGGGACATGGGCGCGCTCACTTCCCCCGGATCACGCCCTGCGCCCGGAGCTCCTCGATCCGGGCCGGCGCATACCCGATCTCCCCGAGGATTTCCTCGTCGTGCTCGCCCAGCCGGGGGGCCCTGCGGGGGCTCCCCTCTTCCTCCCCGGCGAACTTGACCGGCAGTCCGAGCTGCCGCTCCCGACCACCCAAGAGGGAATCGACCTCGATCACCATCTTCCGGGCCTGCGCCAGGGGGTGCGACAGCGCCTCGGGGAGGGAGAGCACGGGGGAGAGGCAGACGTCATGCTCCCCGAAGAACTCCACCCACTCGTCCCTGCCCTTCGCCGCGAAGACCTTCGAGAGATCCCCGTGCACCCGCGCCCCCTCCTCCCCGGTCGCGTACTGGGAGTCCGCGAGGTCCTCCCGGCCCAGCGCCTTGACCATCCGCTGCCAGAACCAGGCCTCCAGCGGGCCGATACTCACGTATTTCCCGTCGGCGCACCGGTAGGTCCCGTAGCAGGGGTACATGCCGGTCAGCGGCATGCCGCCCCGCTCGGGGGGGGGCCCTCCCGCCAAGAAATCCGCCGCGTGGATCGAGAGCATGGCCATCGCACCGTCGGTCATCGAGAGGTCCAGCCACTTCCCCTTCCCTGTGGCCTGCCGGTGAAGGAGCGCCATCAGGATCCCCGACAGCGCCAACATGGCGCCCCCGAAGAGGTCGCCGATCTGAACCGGGGGGAGGGCGGGAGGCGAATCCTTCGGGCCGCACAGCCCCAGTATCCCCGCGTAGGAGATGTAGTTGATGTCATGGCCCACCACGGTCCGCATCGGTCCGGTCTGGCCGTAGCCGGAGATCGAGCAGTACACCAGGCGGGGATTCCGCGCCGAGAGGGTCGCGTAATCCACGCCGAGCCTCTCGGTCACGCCGGGCCGGAACCCCTCCACGACCACGTCGGCCGAGGCGGCGAGCTTCCGGAATACTTCCCGCCCCTCCTCCGATTTCAGGTTGAGGGTGAGGCTGCGCTTACCCCGGTTCAGGTACCGGTCGGCGGGCGAGAGGCCGGACTCCTCGCCGGCGAAGGGGTTGCGGATCCGGGGGTTGGGCTCGTCCACCTTGATCACGTCGGCGCCGTGGTCGGCCATCATCAGGGTGCAGAAGGGGCCCGGAAGCTGCAGCGAGAGGTCCAGCACGCGGATCCCGGAAAGCGTCAACATTCCTTGCGTCTCCCCGCCGACGAATCTTGTGCTATCGTATTCGGCATAAATCCAGAGGTCAATGCACGGATTTTCGCATACTTACGCCGGGAATTATAGGCTGATTTGTGTCCCCGAAACTCGGCGATCGTACGATCGACCTCCGTCGCCGGCATGCCGTGGTTGCGGAAGAACTCCCGCAATGCGGTTTCGTCGGCAGGATCGGCCAAGGAAGCAAACTGGAAGGCGGATAGCTCTTCCGGGCGAATATATACGGGGGCGTACGTCTTATTGCCCAGCCACGCGGCAAGACCCAGATGGTCGGGATGATGGTGGGAAACGATTATCCGGCGGATACTCCCATCCAGCGGCCCGGATAGAGCCGCCGACCAAAGGTTTCTGGAGGTACTTGTGTCCATCCCGGTGTCGAAAACGCACCATCCCCCCTTCTCCCGGATCAGGTAGACATTGGTGTGATTGATCCCGGCCTCGATGGGGAGACGGAACCGCCAAAGGTCGGCGAACACCTCTTGTAAGTAATACTGGATGCGTGTCTCGGCCAGCGTGTGCTCCCTCCTAAATGTAAATGGAGGTTCGGTCCGATGGGGCGGATACTGAACCCCAGACGGTGGAAGAAGAAGCTCAGACCGGGGTACCGAAACTATTATCCCCGTGGGCCGAGCATCAGGGAATCATTGTGGAGGAGGATGTCCATTATGCGCCCCAAAGGCTCTCCCGATCTGATCGCCGATCGACGCCGAAGGTCCCTGTCCCTGGACTGACGGGGCAGGTTCCTAGAAAATGTACTTCTCGCCCTCCAGGGAAGCCTCCGCCAAACATCTCTTGGCGGCGAGTAGACCCGAGGCGTCATACCTTGTGAGTTCCATGATCCCGTTCAGAACCATGGCAAGGTTCCCTCCCTCGCTCACACAGAAAACCGCCTTTCGCGCCGCAGTCCCCACGGTCTCTCCAGCCAGGAACGCGAAGATCTTCACGGTCGCCTTGGCCAAGCCCTCGTTCCGGTCGGAGGGACCTTTCGCGGTCAGCTTCTCCGCTCGAACTACTGCGCTTTCGAGGGCGAAGATCTGGATCGCCATGTCTGCAAGGGCCATTAGGACCTCTTGCTCCTCCTGGATTCTTTCCAAGAACTTCCGCACTGCCGCACCCGTGACCAGGAGAAACAAACTCTTCAGGTTTTTTAGAAGCGCCCTCTCCTCTCCGAGGCAAACGGAACGGTCCGGCGTGGCGAAGGACCGCTTCCTTATCGTCTCGTTCGCCTGCGCCATTTCTCGTTCGAGAGGAATCTCGCCCGCCTTGGCCCGCTTCAGGAGGATCCTGGGGATGAGGATCCGGTTGATTTCGTTGGTCCCTTCGAAGATCCGGTTGATCCTCGCATCCCGATAGAACCGTTCGGCCGGGTACTCCTGGACAAACCCGTACCCACCGTGGATCTGGACTACTTCGTCGACAACGAAGTCGAGCATCTCGCTGCAGAAAACCTTGGCGATGGCGCATTCCAGAGCATACTCCTCGATCCCCCGCAGATAGGCTTCCGAATAGTTCGAAACATCCTTCGGGATGGATGAGAGTCGATGGTCGAGCAACCCAGCAAGCCGGTAGATCAACGACTCCGCCGCAAAGATGGTCGTTGCCATGTCAGCAATCTTCTCTTTGATGGCCCCGAAAGATCCGATTGAGACACCGAACTGCTTCCGCAAGTTGGCATACTTTACACCTTCCAAAAAGGCGGTTTTGGCACTACCGACAATACCCGCGCCAAGCTTGAACCGGCCGACATTGAGGACGTTGAAGGCGATCTTATGTCCTTTACCGATCTCTCCGAGGAGATTTTCCACGGGCACCTTCACGTCCTCCAGGATAACCGGGGTCGTGGAGGACCCCTTGAGCCCCATCTTCTTTTCCTCCTGACCGGTGGCAACTCCCTCGAAGGCTCGCTCCACCAGGAAGGCGGTAAAATGTTTCCCGTCGATCTTGGCAAAGATGGTAAAGAGGTCAGCAAAGCCGCCGTTGGTGATGAATTGTTTTGTACCATTCAAGAAGTAATATTTCCCGTCCTCCGAGAGCCTCGCTGTGGTCTTCGCTCCCAAAGCGTCACTCCCCGAGTTGGGCTCCGTCAGGCAATAGGCGGCGAGCCACTCACCGGTGAGGAGCTTCCCGAGGTACTTTTCCTTCTGCTTCTTCGTCCCGAAATACACGAGAGGAAGGGTCCCTATCCCCGTTTGACCGGAGTAAGCCGTCAGATACCCGCTATACGGGGCGATCTTCTCGGTAACAAGCATGCTGGTGGCCTTGTCGAGCTCAAGCCCCCCGTACTCTTCAGGACCGTCGACCATCAGAAGCCCGAGCTCACCCGCCTTTTTCAGAAGACCGACCATCAGCTCGAAATCCTGATGGTCGAGTCGTTCCGCCTGGGGGACAACCTCATTTCGCGTGAATTGCTCGGCCGTTTCGGCGAACTGCTTCTGCTCGTCGGAAAAATCCTCCGGTGTGAAGACGTCTTCTTTCGCAACTTCGGCGATCAGGTATTCACCGCCCTTGAACATCTTCCTGGTCATGCGGCTCATGGCGTTACCTCGTTCTCCGTTGTTATCCCGGCGTTCTGCTTCACTGCATCCGCTCGAAGATGCCAGCCGCCCTCATCGTCAGCCCCTCCGGAGCCGCTGTTCCCCTTCCTTCGGGCCGCTGGTGAGACCACGACCTCGCCCCCGCTTCTCGCGGACCCGCGAAGCTTCCTTGACCTGAACTGGAACGCCCCATGATCCAGTTCAAATGAGATAAACCGGCGAAGAAAATACACCGTGTAGAGGGAGCGCATACAAGGAGGGGAGATATGCGTAGAACACCCCTCTACACGGATTCGGCAAATCAAGCAAATTCGCTTTCTATTCCACTGCCAGACGATCCCTCGTTATCTCCCACGCTCCATCACTGGTCCTTCGTGAGCACGGGGATTCGCTTGTGGAAGTCGTCCCAGGTCCTGACGTCTCCCGGCTCGTTTCCGGCCCGCTCCATTCGGGACCTCCAGAAGGGCGTGGCTTCATAGAAGTACTCAAGCCTCTTCTTGAGCTCCGCCCACTGGATGTCCTTCATCCCGGGAGTGTTGAGCCTCGACTCGATCTCCGTGTTCCAGTAAGAGCGATGTACCTGCACGACAGAAGGCATCTCGGCGCTCTTCACATGATCGTCTCGATGAAGCTCGCGAGCTGCGACTTGATCTTCCCGTCGTCCCAGTCGCGGGCGTCAACGTAATCGCTGTTGATCGCAAAGGTCGGGATCCCGTGTTTTTCCAGCTCCTTCATAAAGAGGAGGATCGGGCCGCTGAGGAGCCGGCATGAATCGGACCGCTGGAAGACGACCCCGTCCAATCGGAACTTCTTCGCCCAT
>JACRIV010000075.1 GCA_016220005.1 Deltaproteobacteria bacterium | reverse complement strand
ATGCCCCTGGTCTTCGCGGTGGGACCGCTGTGCGGGACTCCGGCTCCCACAGCCGCAAGGCTTTCGGTAATATCCCGCTCTCCCCTGACCGGGACCGTTTACGACTGCTCCGCCGGGGGCCGCTTCGCCTTCCGTCTCAAGGCCGCCGGCCTGGACGCGCTTCGGATCGTCGGGCGAGCTCCACGGCCCGTGGTTGTCTCCATCACCCCTGCCGGCGCCGAGTTTCTGCCCGCCGACGCCCTGTGGGGAAAGATCGTCGGCGAGACGTTCCGGGAGCTCTCCTCCCGGGGAAGCGTCGCCGCCATCGGCCCCGCGGGGGAAAACGGGGTCCTCTTCTCCAACATCATGATGGGCGAGGGAAACGCGGTGGGACGGGGCGGCCTCGGAGCCGTCATGGGCGGAAAGAACCTCAAGGCCGTGGTCGTCGATGGGGACCGGACGACGGAGATCGTCGACCGGGCCCGCTTCGACCGGGCGCGGCAGGACGTCATGCGCCTGTTCCGGGCCTCCCCCGTCATCTTCGGAGAGCTGGGAATCAGCGAGTACGGGACGCCCGCCCTGGTGGACCTGATGCGCCAGCGGCGGATGGCCCCGACCGAGAATTTCCGGAAGACCGTCTTCGACGGCTCGGGGAACTACTCGGGCCCCGCCATCCGCAAGGCCTACGGAGCGAAGAAGGACGGCTGCTACGGCTGCCCCATCCAGTGCAAGAAGAGCGCGAACGACGGGACGCACCTCCCCGAGTACGAGACCGTGTCCCACTTCGGCGCCTTGAACGGCATCGACGACCTGCACGCGATCGTCCGGTCGAACACCTTGTGCAACGAGCTCGGGATGGACACCATCTCCGCCGCCGCCACCCTGGCCGCGTGGGGCGAAAGCAAAGGCCGGTTCCCGCGCGCGGAAGAGGTGGAGGGACTGCTCGCCGACATCGGTCATCGTCGGGGAGAGGGCGACCTCCTCGCGATGGGATCGCGGCGCGTGGCCGAGGCCCTGGGGAGCCCCGGGCTCTCCATGAGCGTCAAGTCCCTGGAGCTGCCCGCCTACGATCCCCGGGGAGCTTACGGGATGGCCCTGGCCTACTGCACCAGCAACCGGGGAGGGTGCCACCTGCGGGCCTACCCCATCTCCCACGAGATCCTGCGCAAGCCCGTGGCCACCGACCGGTTCTCCTTCTCGGGGAAGGCGCGCATCATCAAGATCGCCGAGGACACGAACGCGGCCATCGATTCCCTGGTGGCCTGCAAGTTCTCCTTCTTCGGCGCGACCCTCGAAGAGTACGCCGAGCTCCTTTCGGCGGTGACCGGGGAGGAATTCGGCCCCCAGGCGCTCAAGGAGATCGGGGAGCGGATCTACCTGACGGAACGGTTCTACAACTGCGCCAACGGGTTCGATGCGAAGGACGATCGGCTGCCGGAGCGCTTCTTCCGGGAGCCGGGGTCGAGCGGGGAGGGGATCGAGATCCCCCCCATCGACAAGAGCCGGTTCGAGGAGGAATTGCAGAAGTATTACCGGATCCGTGGGCTCACCCCACGGGGGACGTTTCCCGACCCGGATTTCCTGGCGGGGCTTCCTTGAGGGACCAGATCGCCAAATACGCCGCGAGGCTCCTGGCTGACGGCTCCGGCCTCCCCGGCCGGATCGCCATCGCGGCCCAGGACGACGCGCTCCTCTCGGAAGGGGACCCGGAGCTGGCCCGGCTGGGGGAGAGGGTCCTCTCCTCCCTGACCTGCCTCGGGCTGGTGGCCGCCCGCCCTTCCCTTCCCTTCGCCGATTTCCTGGTGCGACGCGCCGCGGAAGGGGAATCCCGCATCGTCCCGCACGACGCGGAGACCCGCACCTTCCTGCACGATATCCCTTTCCTCAGGCGCAAGGAGCTGGGGGAGGACCCCGCGCCCCGCATCGCTCGTCTTCTTGGCACCCGCAAGGGGGTGATCGCGGAAGGGATGGGGATCGTCGCCTCCGGGACCGTGACGGTCGAGCAGGCATACATCAACTACTCCTCCGTCTTCCACGCGGTCTTCGTCAAGTACCTGCTGGACGTCCTTGCCGACGGGTTCCTCCTTCCCGGGGAAGAGGAAACCTTCCTTGCCTTTCGTTCCGCATGGCTTCAGCCGCTCTCCGCGGAGGGGCTCGCCTTCCGCGGCGGTTCCCTGGACGACCCGGCGGAGGTCCTCGAGGAGGTTGCGGCCGTGGGGCGGTACACGGTGGAGCGGGGACTGGTGGACTCCTTCTTCGGCAACATCTCCTGCCGCGTGGGCGACGTGATCTACATCTCCCAGACGGCCGCGAGCCTCGACGAGCTCCCGGGGCGCATCGACCCGGTGCCCATGGACAACTCCTCCACGACGGGGATCACCGCCTCCAGCGAGCTGCTCGCCCACCGTCGCATCTACGAGGCAAGCGGCGCGCGCACCATCCTGCACGGCCATCCCAAGTTCGCCGTGGCGATGAGCATGCTCTGCGAGGAGAAGGACTGCCCGATCCGGGACTGCTGGAAGGATTGCGACCGGGTGCGCCTCCTGGGGGACACCCCGGTGGTCGCCGGCGAGATCGGCGCCGGGGGGCTGGCCCGGCGCGTCCCTCCGGTCATCGCGTTGCCGGGCAAAGCCCTGGTCTACGGCCACGGCGTCTTCACCACGGGACGGGAAGGGTTCGCCGAGGCGTTCCAGGCGATGGTCGACGTGGAGAACTGGTGCCGGGAGGAATATTTCCGGAGGCTCGCGGTGAAACGGTCCCGATGAGCACCGCCCTCGCCGCCTTCCGCAGCCCCCGCATCTTCTGGATCCTGCTGCTCGGCTTCTCTTCCGGCGTTCCGCTGGCGCTCACGGGGACCACCCTCCAGGCCTGGATGGCCACGGAAAAGATCGACCTGGCGGTTATCGGCGTCTTCTCGCTGGTGGGGCTTCCCTACGCGGCGAAACTGCTCTGGGCCCCCGTGATGGACCGGTTCGTCCCCCCGTTCCTCGGAAGGCGCCGCGGCTGGATGCTCGTGACGCAGCTTGCCCTCGCGGTCGCGATCGCCGGAATGGGGTTCTCCGACCCCGCGGGCGCGACGACCCTGTTCGCCGTGCTGGCGCTCCTGGTCGCCTTCGCCAGCGCAAGCCAGGACATCGTGGTCGACGCGTACCGTACGGAGATCCT
>JACRIV010000074.1 GCA_016220005.1 Deltaproteobacteria bacterium | reverse complement strand
GAGCGGGCGCGCACAGGAGGCCTCCCCCTGATCGTGCACACCCACAGCTCGAAGGCCGGGATCCTCGGCCGTGCGGCCGCCCGGGCGGCGGGCGCGGAGGTCGTCGTCCATTCCATCCACGGCTACGGCTTCCACGGCGGGCAGGCGCCGGCCCTTCGGAACCTGTTCATCGGGCTCGAAAGGCTGGCCTCCCGCTGGACCGACGCGTTCATCGCCGTTTCCGAGGAGAACGTCCGCGCGGGGCTCCGCGAGAAGATCCTTACCGAGGACAGGGTCCGGCTGATCCGAAGCGGCTTCGACACGTCAAGGTTCCTGGGCGGATCGCGGGAGAAGGGAAGGCGACTGCTGGGGCTGCCGGAGGATGCGCCGGTCGTCGGAACGGTGGCGGTCTTCAAGTCGCAGAAAGCGCCTCTTGACTTCGTGGAAGTGGCCCGCAGGGTCCGCGAACGGATCCCCGGCGCCCGTTTCGTGATGATCGGGGATGGAGAGCTCCGGCCGGCGGTCGAGCAAGCGGTGGCGGCGGCGTCGATGACGGACAGCGTCCTCCTGGCGGGATGGAGGGAAGAGATCCCCGATCTCCTGCGCGCCTTCGACGTCTTCCTGCTCACCTCCCGCTGGGAAGGGCTTCCGAAGGTCGTGCCGCAGGCGCTGCTCTCGGGAGTTCCCGTCGTGGCCACCGCCGTGGACGGGACGCGGGAGATCGTCGACGACGGCGTCGACGGGTACCTCGTTCCTCCGGGAGACGTCTCCGCCCTGGCAGGCCGGGTCCTGGACATCCTCGAGGGAAGGGCGGCCCTCGATCCGTTCTTCAAGAGGGACCGGGTGCTCCGGGAGTTCGACCAGGGGGTGATGGTCCGCGCCCAGGAGCGGCTCTACTCGGACTTGCTTGCCGGGAAGGGACACGGAAAATGATCGGTTTCCTGATCGCCGTGTTTCTCCTGGGGGCCTGCATGGGGAGCTTCTTCAACGTGCTCATCTACCGGCTCCCGCGCGAGGAGTCGATCGTCCGGCCCGGCTCCCGCTGCCCCGCCTGCGGGCGTCCCATCCCTCCATGGGAGAACATCCCCATTGTGAGCTTCCTGCTCCTCCGGGGGAAGTGCGCGGGCTGCGGGGGGAAGATCTCGTGGCGGTATCCCGGGGTGGAGACGCTGACCGCCGCCGGGTATGTAATTTTCGCCTACCTGGACGGACCCGGCTTCGCCCTGGCCCGGGACCTCGTCTTCTTCTCGCTGCTCGTGCCGGTCACCTTCATCGACATCGACCACAGGATCATCCCCGACGAGCTTTCGCTCGGAGGGCTTGCGGCAGGGGTGCTGCTCTCCTTCCTCCCCGGCGGGGACTGGAAGGGCAGCGTCGCGGGGGGGATCCTCGGCGGCGGGGTCCTCTACGGGACCGCTGCGGCGTACGAGAAGATCACCGGCAGGGAAGGGATGGGGGGCGGCGACGTCAAGCTGATCGCGATGATCGGCGCGTTCCTCGGCTGGAAGGGTGCGCTGTTCACGATCTTCTTCGGCTCCCTCCTGGGGGTGGCGGGAGGGGTGTTCGCGATGCGGAAGGGGGAGGAAGGCTTGAAGACCGCGATCCCCTTCGGTCCGTACCTCTGCGCCGCGGCCCTGATCGCCCGGTTCGCCGGCGGGGCGTTCTGGTCGTTCCTCTTTAGCGGAAAGTAGAGGTGTTGTCCTGCTGCGGATCGCTGTCACTGGTGATGAACCAGAGGTCGCCCTGCATCACCCCGATCCCGGTGGCGTACCCCGTGTAGTTCAGGGCCGTGTTGTCCATGACCACGGAGACCTGGTAATAGTCGTACTTCGTCGGGTCGAAGTTCAGCAGGGCGATGTTGTCCGTGTAGCGGTCCTGCTCGGTGTAGTAAATCGTCTCCGTTTTCTGGAGGTGTTTGAGGGCGGTCTGCGCCTGCGTGAACCGGGCCTTGTTGGCGAGCTTGTTATACGTAACGACGGCCAGGGTCGCCAGGATCGCTGTGATGACGAGCACGAGCGCGAGCTCGATGATGGTGAACCCTCGACGGCGCGAGCGGTTTCCGCGCAGGATCATTCCCGGACCGGCCCCGGGGTTTCCCCGCTGTAGCTTTCCGTTTTTTTCGTTTCCTGCGCCAGTTTTCTCGAGAGGGATTCGATCAGCTCCGCGGTGGTCCGGAAGAAGTCCCGGCGGCGGAGGGTGATCTTCTCCGGGTACTTGCCGTTCAGCATTCCGCGAAGGATGGCATTGATCCTGTGAATGGGACCGGCGATCCGGTGGCTGAACACGAGGGTGTACGCGAACACGCCGCCGAAGACGAGAAGGACGGCCGGCCACACCCGGCGGTGGAGGACCAGGAATTCCCGCGCGGCCGGCTCGACGACCGAGAGGTCGCGACTTGTCGCCAGGACGTACATGGAAGGGGCGAACAGGACGACGATCCCGAGGAGAAAGAAAAGGAAGAAGACGAACATCATCCGCCAGGCCAACCCGAGTTGGAACTGTCTGTCCACAAGACGGGGCCTGCGGCGATTCTCGGAGTAGCTCACGTTCGCCTCCTCGGGCTTTTTTGCCATTCTAAACGTCGTGAGCAAGGTGTCAACCTGTCGAGATCAGCCATCCGGCGCTGCTCCACAAGGCGAAGTCGTACGGATCGAATTGATGATAATTTAGTATAATTATGTTACTATAACGTTCAGTTAAAAATCGCTTGACATAAATTTATGGAAAGGTATTATTTGCAGCAGGTGCGAAAACAGATGCATTATTACGCGCTTTTAAGACCGGGGGCATGAACTTGGTGGGGATAATCAAGGAACGGAAGCCGAAGACTAAATTTGAGGCCAACAACGTCCGAAAGATCAGGGAAGGACTGTTGATGAGCAAGGCCGAGCTGGCCCGGCGCGCGGGCCTGTCGGTCCTGACCATCGACCGGGTGGAAAAGGGGATGGCATGCCGCATGGACACGAAACGGAAGATTATTCTTTCCCTCGGGCTCCAGCTTTCAGACCGGGACAAGGTGTTCACCAAAGAAGACTGAAGGCGCGGGTACAGTGATGGGACTCTTCGGATTGAAAGAGCTGATCGGCCTCGACATCGGATCAAGCGCCATCAAGCTGGCCCACGTGAAGGCGTCGGGGAACGAGTACGTCGTGAAGAAATTCGGGGCCTTTCCCCTGCCTCCGGACGCGATCGTGGACGGCGCAATCATGGACCATGCCTCCGTGATCGAGGGAATCAAGACGGCGCTCCGGGAGCTGAAGGTCAAGGAGAAGGAGGTGGCCACCTCCCTCTCGGGCCATTCGGTGATCATCAAGAAGGTCGTGCTCCCCACGACGACGCCGGAGGAGCTGGAGGAGTCGATCCAGTGGGAGGTCGAGCAGTACATCCCCTTCGATATCAAGGACGTGAAGATCGACTTCCAGGTGATCGGACCGCTCAAGGACGATCCCGCCAAGATGGACGTTCTCCTTGTGGCCGTGAAGACCGACCTGGTGAACGACTACATCTCCGTGGTCAAGGACGCGGGCCTCACGCCGTCGATCGTCGACATCGACTCCATCGCGGCGGGCAACGCCTTCGAGTTCTGCCATCCCGTCTCCGACGAGCAGGTCCCCATGGTGATCAACGTGGGGGCTTCCTTCATGAACATCAACATCCTCCACAGCGGCGTGCCGCTGTTCACGCGGGACGTCCCGATGGGGGGAGGGATGTACACGTCGGAGATCCAGAAGCAGGTCGCCGTGAGCTTCGAGACGGCGGAAGCGCTCAAGGTGGGGAAAAAGGACGCCGGCGAGCGGAGCGAGAAGCTCACCGAGGTCATGAGGACGGTTTCCAACATTCTCGCCACGGAGGCGCAACGCTCCTACAACTTCTTCTCGGCCACGTATCCCGACCGGCTGGTCACCAAGGTCTATCTCACCGGGGGAGCCGCGAAGTCCCTGTTCCTGAAGGAGATGATGGCGGAGAAGATCGGCGTCGAGGTCGAGCTATTCAACGCCTTCGAGGGACTGACCGCGGATGAGCGCACGGTGGACCCGGCGGTGGCGGCCCAGTACGGCACGGCCGCGACGGTGTCCATCGGCCTGGCGCTGCGGAACCTGGAGGATCGGCGATGATCCGGGTAAACCTGATCCGGGGCAAGAGGAAGAAGCGCAGGGAACTCAACCTGAATTTCCTCTACCTCCTTCTCCCCCTGCTGCTCCTCGCGGGTCTGCTCCTTTACCACAAGATAATCTCCGACAGGATCGAGACCCTCCAGACCAACATCCAGAAGGCGACAACGGAGATCGCCCGCCTGAAGAAGGAGATCGGGGAGG
Organism: Deltaproteobacteria bacterium; assembly: GCA_016220005.1. Lineage (GTDB taxonomy): Bacteria > Desulfobacterota > Deferrimicrobia > Deferrimicrobiales > Deferrimicrobiaceae > JACRIV01. The sequence continues at coordinate 26,126 of JACRIV010000074.1, read as the reverse complement.
TCGAGAAGTTCAAGGCGCGGAAGGCCGAGCTGCAGCAGAAGGTGGACATCATCTCGAACCTCCAGAGCGGCAGGACCGGGCCGGTCAAGGTGTTCGAGGCCCTCTCGGCTTCCATCCCCGAGAAATGCTGGATCGATCAGCTCAGCGTGAAGAGCGACAAGGTGTCCCTCTCCGGGATCGCGTTGAACAACCACACTATCGCCAATTTCATGACCGCGCTGGGGCAGAGCGGGCGTTTCCAGAACGTGGTCCTGGGATCGGCGGACCAGACGACGCACATGGGCTTCAAGCTGATGCGGTTCAGCCTGACGTTCCAGACATTGCCCCACTGAAGGGGCGCCCAAGCGAGGTACCTGGATGGCGCTGAAACTGGGAGATCTTTCGAAGGTACCGGCGAAGCAGAAGATTTTCCTGGTTGTTCTCGTCTGCCTGCTGATGGCGGCGGGATACTACTACCTCTACTACAGCGCGGCGGCCATCCGGATCGCCGACCTCGAGAAGAAGCTCGGCGACCTGGAGCACGAGATCAAGCAACAGGAGGTCATCGCCCGGAACCTGCCCGCCTTCAAGGCGGAGGTCCGCAGGCTGGAAGAGCAGCTTGGCATCCTGCTCGAACAGCTCCCCAACTCGGCGGAAATCCCCAGCCTGCTCAAGAACATCACGGACCTGGGGAAGGAGTCGGGCCTTGAGTTCCTGAAATTCACGCCCAGCGCGGAAGTCCGCAAGGACTTCTATGCGGAGATCCCGGTTTCCATCCAGGTGAGCGGGGATTACCACAGCTTCGTTCTCTTCGCCGACAAGGTCAGCCACCTCCCCCGGATCGTGAACATCTCGGACATCGGCTTCGCCGCGCCTACGCGGTCCGGCGATGACCGTGTGCTGGTGAACGTCGGTTGCACCGCCACCACGTACCGGTTCCTGGAACAGGCGCCCCAGGCGGCGGCCGGGGGAAGTGCGGGAACCGGAAAAGGAACGGCAAAATGACGCGCAAGACCGTGCGGTTCTCGCTGATCCTGTTCGCGGCGGCCGCCTTGACGGCGGCAGGGCTTGGCGGGTGCTCGAAGGAGGAAACCGCGCCCCAGCCCGTGGTGAAGAAAGCCGTTCCCAAGGCCCAGGCCAAGGCCGCGGAGGCGGCAAAGCCCGCCGAGGCGGCGGCGAAGCAGCCCCCGGTGGTCTTCTACAGCCCCGCGGGGAAACGGGACCCCTTCGTTTCCTTCCTGAAAGGTGAGACGAAGGCGGCCCGCGCCGGGATGGCGAACGTCCCTCCCCTCCAGCGATACGACCTCGGGGAGATCCGGTTCGTCGGAGTGATCTGGGGTCCGAAAGGGGCGTACGCGCTCGTGGAGGATCCGGAAGGGAAAGGATACACGGTGATCGTGGGGACGAAAATCGGCCGCGGGGGGGGCGTCGTCACGCGTATCTCCCAGACGGAGATCTTCGTCAGGGAAGAGTTCCTCGACTACACGGGGACGAAGGTCGTGCGGGAGAGCTCCATGAAGCTACAGACTGCAGGAGGAAAATGATGATGAACCTGTCCCGGGTGGTGCGGGAAGACAAGCGTTACCCGGCCTGGCCGGCCGCCCTGGTCCTGCTGGCATTCCTGGCGGCGTCTCCGTCTTGGCTTCCGGCCGCGGAGAAGGAGCCACCGGTCGTCCCCGGCGGGAGCATCAAGGAGGTGACGGTCTCGAAGACGCCGTACTACACGAACATCGAGGCCGTGGTGGATGGGAAGATCGAGAATTACAACTCCTTCAAGCTCAACGACCCGTTCCGCATCGTCGTCGACGTCTGGGGAGTTTCGAAGGGGGCGGCCGCTTCCGAGATCGCCGTGGACACGCCCCAGGTGAAGTCGGTCAAGCTCTCCCAGCAGGACAGCAAGCTGAGGATCATGGTCGAGACGCCCGAGGACCGTCCTCTCCCCTTCCTCGTGACCGCGGAAGGGGGCAAGCTCGTGCTTTCCGTCGGCGGAGGCCAGGAGGAGAAGGTGACCAGCCTGGACCGCGCCGAGGACGGCAAGCCCGCCGCCAAGGGACCGGCGGTGGTCGGGATCGACCTGGAGGACCTGCCCGGAGCCTCGAACGTGGTCGTTACCGCCTCCGGGGAAGTTGCCTACCAGGCTCAGAAGAAGGCCGGCAGCATCACGCTGTTCTTCCCGGGCGCCACGGCGGAGAAGGGGCTGCTGCGTTCGATCGACGCGAAGAAGCTCGACATCCCTGTGGCGAAAGTCGTTCCGGCCGCGGGCAAGAAGGGAGTGAGCGTGGCCATTGCCTTTGCCGCCGGCTCCCCGTATACGGTCGAAAAACGGGGGGATGCCGTCGTGGTCTCCTTCCCGAAAAAGGATGTCGCGGGCACGCAGCCGACGGTGGTCGCCAGGGCGGCCGAAAGGAAGGAAGCTCCGCAGGAAGGGGTGCCGGGCCCCCCGCAAGCGGTGCCGGCGCCGGCGGCCGGCCCCCCGGAAGTCGCGCCGCGCTGGGGATTCGTCACCGAGGGGTCGGAAGTCCGGCGGAAATACGTCGGTCAGCGGATCTCCCTCGACTTCAAGGATGCCGATCTCACCAATGTCTTCCGGATCATCGCGGAGGTGAGCAACCTCAATATCATCACTTCGGACGACATCAAGGGGAAAGTCACGCTGCGGCTGATCAACGTTCCCTGGGACCAGGCGCTCGACCTCGTCCTGCAATCGAAGGCCCTTGGCGTAAGGCAGGAAGGAAACGTCCTCCGCATCGCCCCGCTTACCCAGCTGCGCTCGGAGGAGAAGGCGCGGCTCGACACGCAGAAGGACCTGGAGAGGCTCAAGGCCTCGCTCGAGTCGGTGATCGAGACGATCCCCGTCAGCTATAGCAAGGCGTCCGATCTCCAGCCGAAGATCAAGGATCTCCTCTCCGAGGGGGGGAAGGTTCAGATCGACGACCGGACCAACATGATCGTGATCCGGGACCTCGCCAAGAACGTCGGGGACGTGAAGGCGCTCGTCGCCAAGCTGGATACCGCGACGCCGCAGGTGCTGATCGAGGCCAGGATCGTCGAAGTGGACACCTCCTTTTCCCGGGAGCTCGGCGTCCAGTGGGGAGGATCGTGGCACAACTTCGGCGGTACCCAGATCGGGATAACCGGGATCCAGGACACATCGGGCGCCGCTATCCCCGGGCAGCCCCTGACCAACACACCGCCCTTCTCCGCCGGCGCCACGCCGCCCAACTTCGCCGTGAACCTGCCCGCGGCGGTGGGGCTCGGGTCGGGCGGAGGGATCTCCTTCGGCATCCTCAGGGACAACCTGAGGCTGGACCTCTCGTTGTCGGCCCTCGAGGCTTCGGGGAAGGGGCGGGTCATCTCCTCTCCCAAGGTGGTCACCATCGACAACAAGGAAGCGGTGATCGAGCAAGGCACCCAGATCCCGTACTCCACGGTCTCGGCCTCGGGGACGAACACGCAGTTCGTGGATGCAACCTTAAGCCTCAAGGTGACCCCTCACATCACCCCCGACGGGAGCGTGGTCATGAAGCTCGAGGCGAAGAACGACTCGCAGGGCGCGGTGGGGGCCTCCGGCCAGCCCGCCATCAACAAGAAGAAGGCCACCACCGAGGTGCTGATCCGCGACGCGGAGACCGCCGTCATCGGCGGGATCCTCCAGATCAGCCGGACGGAGAACCAGGCGGCGGTCCCCTGGCTTTCCAAGGTCCCGGTTCTCGGGTACCTTTTCCGGAAGGACACGACCTCCGCGACCAACCGGGAGCTGTTGATCTTCATCACGCCCAAGATCCTGAAGCAGGAGCCGGTGCAGGCCAAGACACTCTGAAACGGGAAGGTCCATAGGCGGACAGGAACCGGAGCACCTGGTCTCAGGGGACCGGGTGCTTTGTTTTTTTAGGGAGGGAGGGGACAAAAATAGGAACGTTTACCTTTCATACCGCGGGCGAGACGCACGGTCCCGCCTTGGTGACCGTGGCCCAGGGACTCCCCGCCGGGCTCCGCGTCAAGGCGGAAGACATCAACGGGGAGCTGCTGCGCCGGCAGGCCGGTTACGGGCGCGGGGAGCGGATGAAGATCGAGCGGGACGAGGCGGAGATCCTGTCCGGCGTGCGGTTCGGCAGGACGATGGGGGGGCCGATCGCCTTGCTGATCCGCAACCGGGACTGGGTGAACTGGCGGGAAAAGATGGCCCAGGAAGGCGAAGGAAAGGGGGTCCCGCCGCTTACGACCGCCCGTCCCGGCCATGCCGACCTGGGAGGTGTCCTGAAATACGGCCACAAGGACGTGCGGAACGTCCTGGAGAGGGCAAGCGCGAGGGAGACCGCTGCGCGGGTCGCCGCCGCGGCGCTCGCCCGCCTTTTTCTCCGGGAGATGGGTGTCCGGATCGCGGGACAGGTTCTTTCCATCGGGAAGATCCGGGTCTCCCCGGACGTCGAGGGGGATTGGGGCGGCGCGGTCCGGTCGGAAAAAAGCGCCTTGAGGATGGCCGATCCGGTCGCCGAGGGGAAGGCCGTTCGGCTGATCGACCGCGCGAAGACGGCGGGGACTTCCGCCGGCGGCGTGGTGGAGGCGATCGCCATGGGAGTCCCCCCGGGTCTCGGGTCGTTCGTCGCCTGGGACCGCCGGCTCGATGCACGGCTGGCGTATGCGGTGATGAGCATCCCTGCGATCAAGGCGGTGGAGTTCGGCGGTGGGGGGGCGCTCTCCGCCCTGCCGGGGGACCAGGTGCACGACGAAATCTTCCCGGGGGGCGCACGGGCCAACCCGCTGCTCCGGAAGGCCGTCCTTCCTTTCCATAGAAAGACAAATCGGGCCGGGGGTCTGGAAGGGGGGATGAGCAACGGGGAGCCGATCATCGTCCGGGCGGCGATGAAACCGATCCCGACCCAGACGCGCCCTCTGCGCACGGTCACCGTCGACGGCTGGGAGGCGACGACGGCCCATCGCGAACGCAGTGACGTCTGCGCGGTTCCGGCATGCTCCGTCGTCGTGGAGGCGATGGTGGCGTTCGTCCTCGCGGACGCCTTCCTGGAGAAATTCGGTGGGGATTCGATGCGGGAAATTCAATATAATTATGCCCGTTACCTCCGCGACATCGGCGCCGGATGAAACGTTTCGCCAGGGTTTCCCGGGGGGCGGTTCTCGTGGGGTTCATGGGCGCGGGAAAGAGCTCCGTGGGCCGAGCGCTGGCCTTTCGCCTCGGGGCCGAGTTCGTGGACGTGGACAGCCTGATCGAGGCGGCGGCCGGGAGGAGCATCCGGGAGATCTTCGCCTCGGAGGGGGAGGAAGCTTTCCGGGAGAGGGAGCGGGCGGCGATACGTGAGGCCGTAGACGCGCCGGGCCGGGTGATCGCGGCCGGGGGAGGGGCGTTCGTCGATCCGGAAAACCGCCGCCTGCTCAAAGCGTACGCGCCGGTATTCTTCCTCGACGTCTCCCCCGAAACGGTGATGAAGAGGATTCCGGCCGACCGGTCGCGGCCGCTGCTCCCGGGAAAGGAAGAGGCGAGGAAATTGCGGGACCTGATGGAGAGGCGACGGCCGACGTACCGGGAGGCCGATTACACCGTGTCTACGGATGACCGCTCCGTGGCGGAAGTGGCCGACCGGATCCTCGGCCTGCTCTCGAAGGCGTCCCCCGCAGTGCAGGAAGGAGAGGGCGGGTGAACTCCGACATGCTCACCGTCGCGCTGGGCGAGCGGACCTACGACATCTTCTTCGGGGAAGATATCTACTCGCTCTTCCAGGAGTGGATCTGCCGGTTCTACCCGGGCGGATCGGTCTTCGTGGTCACGGACAGGAACGTCGCCTCCATCTACGGCGAGGACATCCGCAGGTGGCTCACCGGGATCCCTCATCACGTCCACGCGGTTGCGCCGGGCGAGGAGGCGAAGAACTGGGAGACGGTGCAGGGAATCTACACCTTCCTTGCCCAGGGGAACGCGGACCGCGACGCGCTCGTGGTTGCGTTCGGGGGAGGGATCGTCGGGGACCTGGCCGGCTTCGCCGCCGCCACGTACCTCCGGGGCGTGCCGTACATCCAGGTCCCGACCACGCTGCTGTCCCAGGTGGACAGCAGCGTCGGGGGGAAGACGGGTTTCAACCTTCCCGAAGGGAAGAACCTGGTGGGGGCGTTCCACCAGCCGCGGGCGGTCTTCATCGACCACACTTTCCTGCGCACGCTCGACGAGCGGAACCTGCGGGCGGGAATGGCGGAAGTGGTCAAGTGCGGGCTCGCGGGCGATCGGACGCTCTGGGAGACCCTCTGCGCCAATGCCTCCCGGTGGAAGGCGCTGTCCGACCGCGAATGGCACGACATCATCCGGCGGTCCGTCGCCTTCAAGGCGGCGGTCGTCGAAAAGGACGAGAAGGAGTCGTCCGTCCGCCGCATCCTGAACCTCGGGCACACCATCGGGCACGCCCTGGAGCAGGCCGCGGGATACGGCAAGCTCCTCCACGGGGAGGCGGTGGCGATGGGGCTCGCGTGGGAGGCGATCTTCTCCCGCCGCCTCGGCATCACCCCGCAGGAGGTGGAGGAGAAGCTGCATGTTCTCCTGCGGGAGACGGGTTTCGTCCTCGACGAGCCGGGACTGGCGCTCTCGGCGATCGCGTCGGCGGTCGGGATGGACAAGAAGAGGGCCGCCTCGGACGTGGCCATGCCGATCGTGACCGCCCCGGGCTCCTGCGTCCTGAAACGCGTGCCGCTTTCCCTCCTGAGGAAGGAGCTGCCCGCCATCCGCGCCGAGATCCGTCGGAGGAGCCGGGAGACGGTCGTTGGCTCGATGGAGGAAGGAACTCCGGCGTCCCCCGTCCGGACGATCACGATGGCCGACGTCTGCTGGGACCAGGGCGAGAAGGAGATGGCCCGCCGGATCATCGACGAGATCCTCTCGCGCGAGCCGGAGAACCGGCGGGCGCTGGAATGGAAGAGAACGCACCGGGAAGGGCAGGGAGCGGAAGCGGCGCTTGCCGCCTTCCTCGGGGCGATTGCGAAGGAGTACGGCTATGACCTTTCGGGACCTCATTGAGGGGATGCACGGAAAGGACGCTTCCATCCGGGCGGGGGCGCTCGCGGGGGCGGACGGGCTGGCGGTGGAGGAATGGCAGGCCGTCCCCCCGAGGCACGACCTCCCGGCCCTGTGCGCGGAGATGGTGCAGTTCTTCAAGGAGTCCGGCCGGATCACGGGGGAGAACGGGATGGGGGCGGCGAACGAGGTGTTCGTCGCAGGCGAAGAGGGGCTTCTCTTCCTGCGCCGCGTGACGGAAGACTACTTCCTCCTGCTGGTCGCGGAACCGGGAGCCGTTCCGGGAAAATGCCGCTTCCTCCTGCGGCAGGGATCGCAGCGCGCCCGGGAGATGCTGTGAAGAAGGCCGGGCGTCCCCTCATCCTGTTCGTCGACGGCCCGAACCTCAACGTCCTGGGCACGCGCGAGCCGGAGGTCTACGGGAAGATGACCCTGGCCGACATCCGGCGGGAGGTGACCCTGGCGGCGCGGCGGGAAGGGGCCGTCACGGATTTCTTCCAGTCGAACCACGAAGGGGAGATCGTCGAGAAGCTGCAGGAGGCCCGGGGAAGGGCCGACGGCCTGGTGATCAATCCTGCGGGCTATACGCACACGAGCGTGGCGATCCGGGACGCGCTGCTCTATGCGGGGATCCCCGCCGTGGAGGTCCATCTGAGCAATCCGTCGTCGCGCGAGCCGTTCAGGCGGACGTCCACCATCGAGGACGTCGTCGTCGGACGGATCGCCGGCTTCGGAGGGTTCGGCTACGTTCTCGCCCTGTCCGCCCTCCTCAACCACCTCCGGGAAGCAGGCGGAGTTGCCGGTAGGTAGTTCCCGCATCGGGCGGCTCGTCTCGCTCCTGTCCCGGCGCCGGGTCGGTCTGTTCCTCTGCGTCCGCATGACGAACATCCGCTATCTTACCGGCTTCAGCGGCAGCGACGGCGCGCTCCTCGTGTCTCCCGACGGCGCGACGCTCGTGACCGACGGGCGGTACGCCGAGCAGTCGAGGCAGGAGGTCTGCGGCGCGGAGGTGGCGATCACCGACCGGAAGTGGGACGAGGTCCTCAAGGCGATCAGGAGGCTGCGCCCCGCGCGCATCGGGTACGAGTCCCGCCACCTCACCGTGGAGATCTTCCGGCGCCTCTCCCGGAGGATGGCGGAGAAGTGGGTGGCCCTCGCGGACCCCGTGGAGGGGCTCCGGATGCGGAAAGAGGAAGGCGAGATCCGGGCGATGGAACGGGCGGCGGTCGCCGCGTCGGGGGCGCTGCTCGCCGTCCTCTCGAAAGGATACCGGGGGCGGACCGAATCGGAGGTGGCCGCCGACCTGGAGAGGGAGATGAAGGCGCAGGGGGCGGAGGATGCCTCCTTCCGGGCCATCGTCGCCTCCGGCGCGCGCGGCGCGCTCCCCCATGCCGTTCCCACCGGGGCGAGGATCGGGCCCGTGGACGCCGTGGTCATCGATTTCGGGGCGCGGAGGGGAGGGTACTGCTCCGACGAGACGGTGACGCTGCTGCCCGAACGCCCCCTCCGGGGGCTCGGGAAGGCCTTCGACGCCGTCCGGAAAGCCCAGGAGGCGGGAATCCGGGCGATTCGGCCTGGTGTGCCCTGCGTGGAGGTCGATGCGAAGGTGCGGGAATCTCTGGACCGCTCGGGATATTTGAAGTATTTTGTTCATTCCACCGGCCACGGGGTGGGGCTGGACGTCCACGAGCGCCCCTCGCTCTCTCCCCGGTCGAAGGACCGGCTCCGGGAGGGGATGGTGGTCACCGTGGAGCCGGGGGTGTACCTCCCGGGGGTGGGGGGGGTAAGACTCGAAGACATGGTTCGGGTTGCCGGGACGCGGGGGGAACGGATCACCTATCTTCCCAAAACGATTTCGCGCCTGGTCTGACGGGGGAGATGCATGTATTCGACCACCGACTTCCGCAACGGCCTGAAGATCGAGTTCGAGGGCGAGCCGTACGTGATCGTCTATTTCCAGCACGTGAAACCGGGCAAGGGCGGCGCCTTCGTCCGGACGAAGCTGAAGAACCTCAAGACGGGCGCCGTGCTCGAGCACACTTTCCGGAGCGGCGACAAGGTCGACAAGCCCGACCTGGAAGACCGGGACATGCAGTTCATGTATAAGCTGGAAAACGCGTACCACTTCATGGACACGACGAACTACGAGCAGATCTACCTCGACGAGGACCACGTTGGAGACGCCGGCAACTACCTTATCGAGAACCTTCCCGTCAAGATCCTCTTCTACCGGGGCGAGCCGATCGGCATCGACCTGCCGATCTTCATCGAGCTCCGGATCGTCGAGACGGAGCCCGGCTTGAGGGGGGACACCGTGAGCGGAGGCGGCAAGCCGGCGAAGCTCGAGTCGGGCGCCGTCGTGCAGGTTCCCCTGTTCCTCAACGTGGGGGACAAGATCAAGGTGGACACCCGCACCGGAACTTACATAGAGAGAGCGTGAAGGGGAGGGGTATGAATCTCAAAGAGATAAAGGAAATCCTGGAACTCCTCAAGGGATCCGATGTGTCCGAGCTCGAGGTGGCGAGAGGCGAGAATGTGCTGAAGGTGCGCCGGGGGGCCGTGACGGAATTCCGCCCGGTCCCGACGGCTCCTTACCCCCCCCCGATGCCGGCGGAGGAGGCCGCGGCGGTGAAGGCGCCCGCGCCCAAGGCGAACATCAAGGAGATCGTCTCCCCCATAGTGGGCACCTTCTACCGGGCCCCGGCCCCCGATGCCGCCCCGTTCGTCGAAGTGGGGGCCCGGGTCACCAAGGGACAGGTGTTGTGCATCGTGGAGGCGATGAAGATCATGAACCAGATCGAATCCGACGTGAGCGGCACGGTTGCGGCGATCCTCGTCGAGAACGCGCAGCCGGTGGCTTACGGGCAGCCGCTCTTCCATATCGCGCTGGACCAGGGGACCGCATGATACACAAGGTGTTGATCGCCAACCGGGGAGAGATCGCCGTCCGCATCATCCGGACCTGCCGCGAGATGGGGATCAAGACGGTCGCCATCTATTCCACCGCCGACAAGGGCGCTGCGCATGTCCGGATGGCCGACCAGGCGGTCTGCGTGGGTCCACCGGCAAGTGCGGAGAGCTACCTGAACGTGCCCTCCATCCTGAGCGCGATCGAGATCACCGACGCCGACTCGGTGCACCCCGGCTACGGCTTCCTGGCGGAGAACCCCGCCTTCGCGGAGATCTGCGAGAATTACGGCGTGAAATTCATCGGACCTTCCTCCGAGATCATCCGCGCGATGGGGGACAAGATCGAGGCGCGCAGGGCCGTGCAGAAGGTGAAGGTCCCCGTCGTCCCGGGGAGCGACGAGGCGATCACGGAGGAGGAGGAGGGGCTCCGCATCTCGAAAGAGATCGGGTTCCCGGTGATCATCAAGGCGGCTGCAGGCGGCGGGGGCAGGGGGATGAAGATCGTCCACAGCCCCGCCTCCTTCATCAACGCCTTCCTTACCTCCCAGTCGGAGGCCCTCTCGGCTTTCGGCGTCCCGGACGTTTACATCGAGAAATACTTCGAGCACTCCCGCCATGTCGAGGTCCAGGTGATGGGCGACCGTTTCGGCAGCGTCGTGCACCTCGGGGACCGGGACTGCTCGGTCCAGAGGCGCCACCAGAAGCTGATCGAGGAGGCGCCCGCCCCGTTCGTCTCCGCGCGCATCCGCAACCGCATCTTAAAGGCGGCCGTGGACGCGGCGACGGCCGTGGGGTACAACAATGTCGGAACCATCGAGTTCCTGTACGTGCCCGACGGGGAGTTCTACTTCCTGGAAATGAACACCCGCATCCAGGTGGAGCACCCCGTCACCGAGGCGATCACGGGAGTGGACATAGTGAGGGAGCAGATCCGGATCGCGGACGGAAAGAAGCTCCGCTTCGAGCAGAAGGACATCCATTTCCACGGGCACGCCATCGAGTGCCGGATCAACGCGGAGGACCCGGAGACCTTCGTTCCTTCGCCGGGCACGATCCGGTCCTGCCTCTTCCCGGGGGGGTTCGGCGTCCGGATGGACACCGCGGTCTATCCCGGCTACACAGTGCCGCCCACCTACGACTCTCTCCTCGGGAAGCTGATCGTCCACGGGGAGGACCGGAACGAGGCGATCATGCGGATGCGGCGCGCGCTGGACGAGCTCTGGATCGACGGCGTCAAGACCACGACGGAGTTCCACAAGAAGATGATGGGCAACTCCGATTTCGCGGAAGGGCGACTCTGGACGAACTTCCTTGCGAAAAGCCGAGTATGATCCCGCGCGTACCGCAGGCGGCGGCCGGGTGAGAAGAGGATAGGGAGTGGGTTTCCTCGATTCCTTCAGGAAGATCTTTTCCCCCCGCGAAGGGGAGGACCGGGCCGCTCTTTCGAAGAAGATCCAGGCCTCTCCCCAGGATCCCCAGGCCAGGCAGAAGCTCGGCATCTACCTTCTCCGGCAGGGAGAGATCGTGGAGGGTCTCGACCAGCTTGCGCGGGCCGCCGTGATGTACGAGAAGGACGGTTTCGCGGGAAAGGCCGTCGCCGTCCTGCGGCAGATGCTCAAGCACGATCCCGGCAATACGGACTTCCAGAAATGGCTGATCCGGCTGCTCGCCCAGGAGGGGCTGACGGCGGATGCTTTGTGGGAGCTGGAGAACGTGGCCGGCAGGCAGGGCCTCTTCACGTCGGACGAGCAGAAGATCGATTTCTTCCGGCAGGTGAGCGAGAGTCTCCCTCGGTCCCCCCTTCCCTCGCTCTACACCGCGGACATCCTCCGGTCCCAGCGGAAGCTCTACGAGGCGGTCACCGAGCTGGAGAAGGCCGCCCGGCAGGTTGGTCCTTCCGGGATGACGGCGGAATTCGCCGAACGGCTGACGGCGATGGTTGCGGCCGCAGGGGACAACACCGAGCTCCTGGAAACGTGCGGATTCCTTTGGCTGAGGGTCGGCAGGACCGGGGAAGGACTGTCCCTCCTCTCCCAGGTGATCGAGAAGATCCGGATGAAAGAGGATATCCAGCGCGCCCAGGAGATGGAGAGCGTGCACTCCGCAATTCGGGAGGGATGGGACGCCGCCGCCGCGGAAGCGCTGTCCTTCGCCGATGCGGCGCGGAAGATGGCCGAGCCCGCCCCCGCTCCCCGCGAGGCCGCTCCCGAGACGGGGAAGGAACCCCCCCGCGAGGCCGCCGGCTACTGGGAAGAGGAAAGCATCGTCCAGGACGCCCTTTCGCGGCTCCGGGCGAAGGTCCACGAGGAGATCGGGGAATCGGACCCCGACGCGCGGTACAACCTCGGGATCGCCTACAAGGAGATGGGGCTGCTGGACGAGGCCGCCGGCGAGTTCACTCTCGCACGGCGGAAGCCGGAGCTCTTCGTGGGAGCCTCGTCCCTCCTGGCGGACACGCTTGCGGGCAAGGGGGATTTCGAGACCGCCGTAGCGACGCTGGACGAGGTGCTCTCGTCTGCGTTGCGGACCGAAACCGAACTCCGGGACGTCCGGTACCACAAGGCCGTGCTGCTCTCCCAAGCGGGGAAGGAGGAGGAGGCGAAGCAGATCTTCCTCTCGATCTTCGAGGAAGCGCCCGGCTACCGGGACGTCGCCTCCCGTACGGAGTGCTATCGCCAGTAAGTGACGGGGTTGCTTTTCCCGGCTGTCCTGTGGTAATAGAGGATGAGTACGCGGGCGTAATTCAGGGGTAGAATGCAAGCTTCCCAAGCTTGACGTCGCCGGTTCGAATCCGGTCGCCCGCTCCAACTTTCTTCGCCCGCCTCGGTGTGCTTACGCAGCCATCCATGGCTGCTTATCGGCGCTTGCCTCGGAGCTCGAACCCTCCGTGTACACTCCAGCGGTTGGGTTCTCGCTCTTCGCTTTTCGATGATTTGCTCTATAATCCTTATTTATGACGAGGCGATGGGCGTGGTGGACAGCAGGGGGGCTCCTCGTCGTCGTCCTCTTGACGCTTGGGGCATGGCGGCTCACACGTGAGATCCCCGACCGACTGCGCAAGGCCGAGGAGGCGATGCGGGAAGAGGCCGGGCGGTACGGCCTTCGTGTTTCCTTCCGGAACCTCAAGTTTCACTTCCTGTATCCTCATGTCTCCCTCGATAATCTGGAGATCTGGGACGAGAAGGCGGCCATCCGGCTCGCCCAGGCCGAGACGGTCGATGTCTCCCTTTCTCCCGGCCGGTTCCTCTCCGGGCAATCCCCCGTCTCCCGCATCCGCGCCAGGAACTTCACATTCCATGCGGAGGAGGCCAACCGGCCGCTGTTCGACAGGCTCCGTTCCGTCTCCGGAAAACGTGAAGGCCCGATGCCGGAAATCCTCCTCCTGGGGGGGTACGTAAGCGCCGGACCTTTCGGGCCGTTCAAGCATTGGGAGGCCCACGTTTCGGAACTGCGCGTTCGCGACGTCCGCTTCCTGGGAACGCGGATCTCCTTCAAGGCGGAGCAGGCTTCCGGTCGGATCGCCCTTCCCGACGCCGAAGCCGGAAACTGGCCTTACGAGACGGTGGAGGCGGACCTGTTCCACAACGACAACGTCCTCCGCATCCGAAGGTTCCGGGCATCCGGCCCTTCCTCCTCCTTCCGGCTCTCCGGTTTCGTGGATACGGCGCGCAGAGAAGGCGAGGTGAAGGCGTCCGGGGCCGTGGACCTGGCGCGCTGGATCTCCGCCGGAGCGCCTTACGGGCCTCGGATCGCCCGGTTCGGGGGGGGCGGGGAACTCGATTTCTCCGCGGCGATGGCCGGGAACCTGGACGATCCCTCCGGTTCGGGAAGGCTGATGCTGCGGAACGGCCGGTTCAGCGGGGGCGCGCCCGTGGTGGCGGAGCTCTCCGTCGCGGTTTCGAAAAGGAAGATCCGTGTCGAGTCCCTCAAGGGGAAGCTGTGGGGAGGGACCCTTGCGGGAAACGGGGTGTATGACATCGCGAACCGATCGGGGGAAGGGAAACTCTCTCTCTCCCGCGCGTCCTTCGGAAGCGCGCCGTGGAAGGATTGGGGCGCGGCATGGCGTCCCGCCGGCACGGGCAACATGGAGATCGCCATTTCGGGCAATGCGGCGGCGGTCCGCGGGGCCCTCTCCTGGAGGAACCCGGACGGGCTGGAAAGGACGGGGGGGGCGGGGAGCCCCGGCGGGAGGATCGTCCTGCCGTTCGCCGCATCGGTGAGCGCCGAGATGGCGCCGGGCGGAGAGGTGAAGGTCCCGGCGTTCCGGCTGCACGCGGGGGATGCGATCCTGTCGGGCGGAGGGGAGGTCTCCCTGTCGGACCGGACCATCCGTCTGGCGGGGGAGTTCTCCGCCCCTCCGGGTAAGGCCGCAGACTACGGCTGGGCCTACCCGATCTCGTGGAGGAGCCTTGCCGGCGAGTGGGAGGCGGCGGGGGCCGCCGACCGGCCGCATGTCGCCGCGCGGGTCGAGGCGCAGGCGCTGGCGGTCCGGGCGCTTCCACCCGTTCCCCTCGTTGTGAAACTTACGGGCGACCCCGCCGAAGCCGTCCATTTCGTCGCGGACATTCCCGCATCGGTGGCCAAGGCGACCGCCACCGGCACGGTGACCGGCCCCCTGTCCCCCGGACCGTTCATGGTCGAGGCCACGGTGGCGGCCCGGGAGATCGATTTCTCGGAGAGCGGGCGGTGGGTGACGGCGGTGCTGGCTTCCCTCGGAAGGGACGCTTCGTCGTCGGCCCGGTACACCGCGGGTCTTTCGGGCGCGGGGACGGGGGACCTGCAGGTGTCCATCGGGAAGGAGGCCTACTCGATTTCGGGTGCGCTGCGAAGCGATGCGCTCCTGGTCAGGGGGATCGCCCTCCGCGGGGTTTCGGCGGAGGGGGGGTGGAGCCTGTCCGGGGGCGCCGAAACCTGGCACGCCCGCGCCGAAGGGAAGTCCGAGGAAGGCGTGTTCCGGCTGGCGGGAGAAGGGAGGACCGGCCGGGGGGAGGTTTCCGGAACGCTTGACCGGATCGACCTCGGGAAGGCGGTGCCGCTCTTCGTCCGCGGGACAACCCCGAGGGTCAAAGGGATCGCACGTCTTCTCTTCGCCGCGCAGAGGGGAGCGGGCGGCTGGGAGCTTTCGCAGTTGACGGCGACCGTCCCGACCCTTTCCCTGGACAACGTGACCTGGAACGAGGTGTCGGCGGAGGGCTCCCTCGGGGCTGCGACGGGGACGTTCGCGCTGTCCTCCCGGTCGCCGAGGATGCGGTTGTCCGCCGACGTGCGGAGAGGCGGCGACTGGCCGGTCGCCTTCTCCTTCGCCGCGAGCGACGTCCCCACCGATTTCCTCGCCGCCGCCGCCGGGCAGGCCGGCATCCCTTCCGGGGGAAAGTGGAAGGCCGAGGCGGAAGGGACCGTGAACGCGGCGGGGCTAACCGAAGGAAAGGGCTTCCTGCCGGAAACGATCGCCGACCTCCGATTCTCGGTTTCCGCCGCCGCTCCTTCGGTATCGGGGGTGGTTTTCGATGCGATCGAGGCGAGCGGAAAAAAAGAGGGGGCGACGATCAGCGGGGAGATCCGGTCCCGGGCCCCCGACACCCTCTTCTCTTACTCCGTCAACCTGCGCGAGCCGTTCGGGTTCCGGGTCGCGGGGCCCTTCTCCTTCGGGACGGCCCGGAACGGGCAAAGGGAAGAGGGGAAAGCCCGGTTCTCCCTTTCGGGCAGCGCGGAGATCGCCGGCTCGCTGCGTGCGCTGGAGCGGACCGAGGGGTCCCTCCATGTCCGGCAGTTTCAATACCGGGAGGGCGGCTTCGAGATCTCCGCAAAGGACGCCGCGGCGCAGATGAGCCCCGAGGGGATCCGATGGGCGGGGGGCACGGTGCTGGCCGCCGGCAGCCCCTTGCGCATCTCGGGAAAGTCATCCTGGAAGGGGGACTTGGACGTCCGTCTGGAAGGGAAGTTGCCGGCGTCCGCCATTCGCCTGGTGACGGACGTTTTCGACCGGCTGGAAGGCACGATGCGCCTGGATCTGCGGATAACGGGGAAATGGGACAACCCTTCCTTGGTGGGGACCGGGCGCCTCGACGGCGGGGTCTTCTCCTTCCGCGGGTACGCCCAGCTCTTCGAGGACATGCAGGCGGACGCGATCATCAGCCGCGAGAAGCTCATCTTCGAGCATTTCGAGGGACGGAGCGGCGGGGGATACCTGGACGGCAGGGGGGAACTTCCGCTCCGTTTCGACAACCACCAGCGTCTCTTCTTCACGGCCGATTTTTTCGACATGCGGTTCCCCTATCCCGACGACCTCCGCCCCGTCCTGCAGGGGCACGTCGAGCTCCTGGGCCCCTACGACGATTTCCTGGTGACCGGCGAGGTGGAGGTCCAGTCGGCCCGCTACACCAAGACGGTCCGGTTCGAGAAGGCGCTCCTCGATTTCCGCAGGCGGCTGGCGGACGTCACCGCCCGGAAGGAGAAGTCCGATTTCCGCGTGAGGCTGGACATCGAGGGGATCGCGGACGGCACCATCCGCATCAAGAACAATCTTGCGGACGCCGAGGCCAAGGGGGAGTTCAAGGTCGTGGGGGACGCGAGCCGCGTCATCGTCCTGGGGTCCTTCGACGTCATCGACGGGTACGTGGAGTACCAGGGGAACAAGTACGAGCTCAAGCGTGTCGGCGTCGAGTTCCAGGATCCCCGGCGCAACAACCCGAGGCTGGACGCCCGCGCGGAGACGAAGAAGGGGAACGTGACGGTGATCGTCAGCGTCACGGGGACGCTCGAAAAATACGAGGTGGACCTGGCTTCGGACCCCCCCTTGAGCAAGAACGACATCGTGAGCCTGCTGTCCCTGGGCGTGACCTCGCAGGCGCTTGCGGGGGCCGAGGGCACGGTGGGGGCGGCGGCCGCTTCGTCCCTCGTCCTCGGGCCCTACAAGGGGACCGTCGAGGAGGGGATACGAGGCATCGTGGGACTGGACAAGTTCGCCATCGAGCCGTCCTTCTCCCCATCCACCAGGTCGTTCGAGCCGAGGTTCATCGTCGGAAAGTCCTTCGGCGACCGGTTCTCCGTCTCGGTCTCCACGAGCGTGGGGACTTCCACGGAGAGCAACGCCATCGCCGAGTACCAGCTCCTGGAAAACGTATTTCTTTCCGGCGCCTGGGAGAGCGCGACTACGACCCGCGAAGGGGACTTGGGGGCGGACGTCAAGTTCCGCTACCGTTACCGCCGGTTCAAGGATTTCCTGGGTGGCCGTGAATAGGCGGCAGGGCGGTCGGACGGGCGCCGCGCCCGCCCCACTGCTCCTCGTCACGGCTGCGATGGGACTGCTCCTCGTCCTCCGAGGGACCCTCCGGGCCGAGGTCGCCTCCCTCTCCTTCCAGGTCGCCTCCCCCTACCTCATCTCCTATCAGGAACTGTCCAGCCTCGTCACGATCCGTCCGGGGGACCGGTTGACCGACGCCGCCGTGCGGGATTCCATCCGGGGTCTGTACGCCAAGTCCGTCTTCCGGGAGGTCTCGGTGTACGCCCGGGAGACGGACGGAAAGACGGACGTGATCTTCTACCTCCATCCCTCCCCGGTGATCGGCGAGATCGAAGTCACGGGGCAGAAGAAGGTGGCCTCTGCCCAGATCCTGTCGGCGTCCCGCATCCGGCGCGGAACCCTCCTTACGGAGCGCGATTTCCGGGATGCCGAGGAGGGAGTCAGGAAGGCGCTGCGGAGGAAGGGGTTCACCGCGGCCGCCGTCACCGTGTCGGCCACGTGCAGCGTGGACAGCGGCGCCGGAAAGGTGCGGATCGAGGTTCGGGAAGGCGATCCGGCGGTCGTCCAAAGCGTCAGCCTGCCGGGAGCGGCCTTCTTTCCCAGGGAGAAGCTCCTCGAAACGCTGGGGGTGTCCGTCGGAGAAACGTTCGATTTCCGCAAGTGGGAGGAGGGTGTCAAGAAGCTCCGAAAGGCCTACAAGAAGGCGGGCTTCCTCACCGTCCACATCGCCGAGGCGGACGTCGCCTGCGAGCAGGGCGAAGGCTTCTGTCTTTCCGCCGCCGTGGAAGAGGGCCCCCGGTACGAAATGCAGTGGGAGGGGGCGCGCCGCTACTCCGTGGGGAAGCTGGAAACCGCGTCGGGAATATACGGGGACGAGGAGACGACCGAGGGAGGGCTCGCCCACGACATCCGGGAGCGGCTGCTCGCCTTCTACCGGGACCGAGATTACCTGCGGGCCGATGTGGACATCGAGGTGAAGGAGAAGGCCGAGGGGCAGCGCCTGTTGAAGATCACGGTGCGGGAAGGTCAGGCGGGCTACCTGAAGGAGATCCGTTTCGAAGGGAATGCGAGCCTCCCGGCCAAACAGCTGCGGAAGCAGATGACCAGCGAGGAGCGCGGGCCCTTCCACCTGGTCACCGGCTCCGGCAGGTTCCGGGAGGAGGAGTGGAACGATGACCTGTCCGCCCTGGTCGGGCTCTACCAGAAGGAAGGCTTCGTCCGCGCCCGCATCGCCGCGGTCGACAACACGTGGGATGACCGCGGGGGCATCACCGAGACGATCCGCATCGAGGAAGCGACGAGGTACCGTCTCCGGGAGATCCGGTTCCGCGGAAACGACCATTTCCTGCGGGAAGAGCTCATGGCGAACGTGGGGAATCGGGAGGGCCGGTTCGTCGACTACGTGGGGTTGGAACGGGACCAGGAGGCTCTCAGCGCCCATTACCGGAACGCCGGTTACCTGGATGTCAAGCTCGAGACACAGCTCCTCTTCGACGAGGAGAAGGACACTGTCGTCGCTCGATTCGGCATCGAGGAGGGGGCAAGGTACTCGCTCGGAAAGGTGGTCGTATGGGGGAACATCCTGACCGATCCGGTCGTGGTCCTTCGGGAGGTCACCGTCAAGGAAGGGGAGCCCGCCGGGGAGAAGGACCTGCTGAAGTTCCAGCGGGCGGTGTTCGCGACGGGTCTGTACAAGAGCGTGCGGGTCCAGAAGGTAAAGCGGCCCTCGGAGGGGGTCCTGGACCTGATCGTGGAGGTCGAGGAGACGCTTTTTTTCGAAATCGAGTTCGGCGCGGGCTACGGCACGGATACGGGGATACGGGGATTCGTCGGGGCCAAGCACCGGAACCTGGACGGGAAGGGACGCCGGTTCTCGGCGCGCGTCTCCGCCAGCCAGAAGGAACAGATCTACCTGTGGGACTTGAGGGAACCCTGGATCCTCGGAAACCGGTGGAAGTGGGAAGGGGGCCTGACCGGCTCCTACCAGGAGACCGTGCGGGAGAGCTTCAGCCTCCGGAAGACGAGCCTCGTCGCCAGCATCAACAAGACGTTCTTCGAGCGCTCTTCCACCTCCCTCCAATATGAAGTTTCGCGCGACCAGGTGTTCGACGTGAAGCCCGGAGCCATCCTGTCGCCGGAGGACCAGGGAACCGCCCTCATCGCGGCGGTGCGGGGCCTTGCCGTCCTCGATTTCCGGGACGACCCGTTCAATCCGCGGAAGGGATCGTTCAACTCCGGATCGGCCGAGCTGGCCGCCCCGTTCTTCGGCTCCGAGGTTTTCTACTACAAGCTGACCGGGCAGACCAGCTGGTACTTCCCGGTCTTCCGGAAGAACACCTTCGTCCTGTCGGGGCGGGCGGGATACGCCCGCGCGCTGGGGGGCACGGACGAGGTGCCGATCCAGAAGCGCTTCTTCCTCGGGGGGCGGACGACCGTCCGGGGGTTCAAGGAACAAACGCTCGGCCCCCGCGGTTCCGACGGGTCCCCGATCGGGGGGGACACCATGGTGAATCTCAATACGGAATTTCGCGTACCCCTGCTGTACGGATTCACCGTGGCGCTGTTCGTGGACGCGGGGAGCGTCTGGCATCCGGCAAGCAGTTTCGACCTGCGCGAGAGCGCGGGCGTGGGGCTGCGGTATGTGACCCCTATCGGGCCGATCGCCTTGGACTACGGGTGGAAGCTCGACCGGCAGGAGGGCGAGGCCGGATCCGAGTGGCACTTCACGATCGGGGCTGTGTTCTAAGCGAGTGCGGGCACCGCTTCCTTCCGGACGACCCGGGTCTTCGCGATCCGGTCGCCGAGCCGCTGCCTCTCCGGGCTCTTGAGCAGCGCGACCGTCTCGATAACAAGGGCCAGGGGGAACACGTAAGGGATCAGGAAGAGGACGTTCCGGAAAGAGGAGTCCACGAAGGAGATGGGGCGTCCATCGGTGTGTACGACCCGGATGCCCATCACTTTCTTCCCGATGCTCTGGCCCGAGAAGAGGCCGTCCCGGAAAACGATGTAGATCATCGAAAGGAAGGTTGCGAGGAAGTGACTGACCCCTCCCAGGCCGTAGAACAGGGCGACGTACAGGATCAGGTCGATCAGGAACGCCAGGGAGCGGGTCTGCCAGTCAGCCGGTGCGAAATCATCTGTCACGGGGTTCACCTCGAGGACGATATTTAAACTATTTTAACCATCTTCTTGCTTTCTCGTCATGCGGAAATCGTGCTAATTTGCTCCTGACGACGGGGGATAACTTCACGGAAGGATTTCGGAACTGGATTCGGGCATTCGCTGGAAACTCTCTTTCGGGGCCGTGCTGGTGGGGTTGGTCGTCCTGACCCTTCTTGTCGGGCGTCTGTTCTTCCCGGGTGTTTTTTCGTCCGGAACCCCCATGGCGGCGGCGATCCTGGGAGAGCTCCTCGCGGGAGCCGGCTTGTATGTGCTGCTCGACCGGAAGGTCTTTCGCCCGGCGGAGCGCTGGCGGGAGATGATCTCCGCCCCCGGGGGGGGGCCTCTTCCCACCGAGGCGGGTGCGCTCACTCCCCTCGCGGCGGCGGTGGCCGAACGGTACGGCCGGGCTCTCTCGGAGCTGGACGGGGGGATCCGCGAAAGGGAGGAGAGGCTTCGCCAGGTCGAGCTGCTGCGGCGCGACCTTGAAGAGACCAAGGCCCACCTGGAAGCCAAGATCCAGGATCTTCACACCATCTACGAAGTCTCCACCGCCATTGCCGGGACGCTGGACACGGAGGAGCTCTTCCGGATCCTTCCGGAGCGCGTCATGCGGACCCTGGGCTTAAACGACTTCTGCATCCTCCTCTACGACCCCGACACCCGGAAGCTCTTCTGCCGCACCTGCACGGGGCTTCTTCCGGAGCACAACACGAAGGATTTCCAGGTCTCCCCCGGCGAGGGGGTCTCGGGAAAGGTGTTCGAGAGCGGCGAGCCGGTATACATCCCGGACGTGCGGGCCGCCTCCGAGTTCCTCTACTACGGGGGGAAGAGGATGGACGTGCGTTCCTTCATGTGCGTCCCCCTCATGTCCAAAGGGAAGGTGATCGGCGTGCTCAACGTCAACCACTCCGAGCCGAACGCCTTCGACGCCGAGTCGCTGGCGACGATGCGCGTCCTGGCGTCCTACCTGGCGATCGCGATCGAGAACGCCGACCTGTTCCATTTCGTCAAGACGCTCGCGGAGAAGGACTCCCTGACGCTGCTGTACAACCACGGCGCCTTCCACGAGAAGCTCCACATCGAGCTCGAGCGGGCCGCACGGTACGGGCGCTCGCTCGCCGTGATCATGCTCGACCTTGACTGTTTCAAGGAGATCAACGACACATACGGCCATATCCTCGGCGATCGGATCCTCCTGATGACGGCGGGGGTCCTGTGCGCGCACCTCCGGAAGAGCGATATCGCAGCCCGGTACGGAGGGGACGAGTTTGCCGTGATCCTTCCGGAAACGGACCTCGCGGCGGCCTCCACGATCGCGAGCCGGATCGCGGCGGGGATCTCCGACGTCCTGATGGACACCGACAGAGGGGAAAGGATCACCTTCACCGCAAGCATCGGTTACGCCGCCTGCAGCCCCGAGTCGAAGGACAGGGAGAACATCCTGAACCTCGCGGACCGGCTGATGTACGAGTCGAAACGCCGGGGCCGGGGGGGAGTCCTGGGCGAACAGTTGTAGTTCCTTGCGGCCCGCGCGGCCGCAGCATGCCGCGGAGTCGGATGGGGAGACCGGCTCCGCTGTGGAGGGATCGGGAGATGACGGATGCCGCAAACGCGGGGTGGAGGAGTTACCTGATGAAGCGGTGGAACAGGCTGACTTTCGTTTCCGGAGAGGTTCCGACCACCGAGGAGCTGGATCTGCTCAAGGAGTCCAGGAAGCGGGTGAAGACGGTCATCCGCGCCCGCTGGGCCGTCCTCGGCGTCCTCGCCCTCTACGGGGTCTTCGCGTACGTCTTCTTCCGGCATGCCGCCCCGGATGTCTCCGGGCTCTCCCCTGTCCACCGCATCGTGCCGATCGTCGCGTTCTTCTGCGTCGTCGCCTATAACGGGTGGTACCACTATTCCCATGGGTGGTTCAGCAGGATCCGGTCGATCAACCAGATCCAGCTGCTCTTCGACCTGGTCTTCGTGACGGTGATCGTCCACTACAGCGGCGGCGCGGTGTCGTGGTTCTGGACGATGTACCTGGTCCTGACGCTTTCAGCCGCCCTGGTCATGGACAGGCGGTCTGACACCCTCGCCATCGCCCTGGCCGGCGCGCTGGCTTACGGCGGGCTGCTCACGTTCGAATTCTACGGGCTGATCCCCCCCGTCCCGATGCCGTTCGAGAACAACGCGCTGCAGCAGACCTTCACCTATGAGATGACCAAGTGGGCGTGGGTGTCCATCTCCAATTTCTGCGTGGCTTTCGTGGGCGTCTACATGATGGACACCATCCGCCGGAGGGAGTCGCAGCTCCGGGAGCTCGTCGTCAAGGATGTGCTCACATCCCTGTACAACCGGCGGTACTTCTTCTACCGCCTCAATTCGGAGATCCAGCGCGCCAAGCGGTACGGCAGGACCCTCTCCCTGCTCATCCTCGACGTGGACGACTTCAAGAAGTTCAACGATCAGCACGGGCATCCGGCCGGCGACGGGCTGCTCCGGGGACTTGCCGAGGTGATCCTCGGCAACATCCGCCGCAGCGACGCGAGGCCCTCCTACGAAGTGGACATCGCCTGCAGGTACGGAGGGGAGGAGTTCTCGGTCATCCTTCCCGAGGCGGCGTCGGTCCAAGGGGCGGCCGCCGCGGAACGGATCCGGACGAGCATCGAGACCAGGGGGGCGGTGGCGGTCGCGGAGAGGATCCGCATGCAGGTCGAGACGTCCCCGATCGAGGGACTGAACGTGACGGTCAGTGTGGGCGTTGCCTCCTATCCCGAGCACGGGACGGATGCGGAGGCATTGATCAAGGCGGCGGACGATGCGATGTACAAAGCGAAGAGAGCGGGGAAGAACCGGGTGTTCGTGTCGGGAACGGGCATGGCGATCGTCCCCACGGGAGAAGACGATGGATAGGAAGAAGGTCGAGCAGTTTCGCCTGGCGCTGTTCGGGCGGATGGTGATGGGCGTTTCCCACGAGGTGGACAATTACCTGAGCGTCATCCTCGGGTTCGCGGAGTTGATCCAGATCGAGGGGGGGGCACGGAATAAAACCCTCGACGGAGCGGGGAAGATCCTCAACGCCGGAGAAAAGATCAACACGATCATCAGGCATTTCTCGCACTACGTGCGGCCCCATGCACCCCTCCACGAGCCTTTTTCCCCGGCGGAGATGGTCGCGGACTGCCTCGTGTTCTCGAAGTACGACCTGGGGCGCCACAACGTCAACCTGGCGCCTCCGGAAAGTTACCCGGCCAGGCTGCTTACCGCGGACCGCAGGGATCTCGCCCTGGCATTGCTTGCCCTCCTGTTCAACGGGGCGGAGGCGATGGCTTCGAGCGGAGGGACACTCCGCCTGGATGTCTCGCTGACGAACAGCGGATGGGAGTTCATCGTGGCCGACGAGGGGCCGGGGATCCCCCCCGATATCGCCCCGAGCATCTTCGAGGAGGGGTTCACCACGAAGTCCGGGATCGATCACGCCGGAATGGGCCTCCCGGTGGCCCGGTACCTGGTCTCCGAAGCGGGAGGCGTACTGGCCGTGGAGACGCGGCTTGGCGGTGGGTGTTCGGCGACGGTCCGCCTCCCCGCGCGTCAATAAATAAATGAGCGTCGGCACGAATCCAAAAGAACGGGGGTTCCGATCCGCGATGTTCGAATGGACGCCGGAACTGGCGGTAGGAGTGGAAGTCATCGACGCACAGCACAGAGAACTGTTCTCGACCGTGAATACGCTCCTCGAAGCGATCAAGGAGGGCCAAGAACGCGAAGAAGTGGTGATGCTGATGGACTTCCTGGAGGAGTACGTTGCGAACCATTTCGGGATCGAGGAGATCTACATGAGGCGGTATACGTACTTCGGCTATCCCGCCCATAAGGCGGAGCACATCGCGTTCGTGAACGACTTCTATGACATGCGGGAGGAGATGGAGAGAGTCGGCGTGACGGCCGACCTGACCGGGAATCTGAAACGACGCGTCTGCGACTGGCTGGTGAACCACGTCTGCGACGTGGACAAGGGGCTGGGCGCATACCTCAAGGAGTATCAAGAAAATATCCGGAAAAACCGGGAAACTTCCCGCAAGTAAGGCCGTCAGTCGTTGCCGCCAGGGTGGGCATGACCGTCATCGTCGTCTCCGTCGGCCCCGTCCGGGGACCGGTCGCCGAATGCGGGTGCTGCGGCCTGAAATACCCCGTGAAACGAACGATGCTGTGGTTGAGCGACGGAAAAACCCTGTACGGGGAGATCTGCCCGGACTGCATCCTCCGAGGTCCAAGGGGAGCCGCGATGCTGCTCGTCTCCCGGCTGAGGGAGAGGGAAACCTGGATCCCGGGGGCCCTCCCGGTTGGGTTACGCGCGGATATCGAAGCCTGGAGAAGGAGGATGGCCCGCAAAGCGGCGGCAGGGGAGTTGCGGGAGAGGAGATGAGGTCGAATCTGTCACCTATCTGTCATTTGGGGCGTACTACCATGCGTTTGGACACGGCGGTTTCTTCTTCCTTTGTACGTTGACCCGTTCCGTGTCTCCCAGCGCCGCCGGGGTCGCTCCCGCTCGGTTTTCCGCAGGTACCCCCCCACCCCTCCAGCGGAGAACACGGGGGCGCCCCGGGGCTGGTCGGTCCGGACCGATCCCGCCGGGTTGTTTTAGGCTGCCTTCTCTTTCTCTTCCCGGATCAGCCGATGCATCTTCTTCCGGAGGCTCTTCGGGATCTCCTTCACGTTGTGGACTGTCCTCGAGTGCTCGGAAGCCTGCCGGAGGACCTCTTCCTCGGTTTCTCCGCGAAACACGACGTCGCAGCCCGAAACCAGCTCCCTGCAATTCAATACCTTTGCCATGGAGCACCTCCGTCTTCTCGGCATATTGACATACCTATTTTTGTAAGACGGCTCCGGTCGGGATAAGGTTGCCAACGGACAGCATAAAAAATGGGCAGTCTGTAGAGGATCCAATGCAGCGTAAGCGGTTCAGGAATTGTCCACCAACAATTCCATATACCTTCCACAGTATTTCCACATGTCCGGTGGAAAGATGGACCGTATGCAGCACATGAGCGGACCAAGGGAAAAAGGCATGAAACCAGTTAATATATATATGACTTTTAC
The DNA here is from genome assembly GCA_016220005.1 of Deltaproteobacteria bacterium. Taxonomy (GTDB): domain Bacteria; phylum Desulfobacterota; class Deferrimicrobia; order Deferrimicrobiales; family Deferrimicrobiaceae; genus JACRIV01. The sequence goes on along the minus strand of JACRIV010000074.1, from coordinate 735 downwards.
GTCTCCGCTGATGCTCCGGTGGGAATCCCCAACGGGGACATTCCTTAAATCGAGTATCGAGTTGAAGGAGTGTCCCCCGCCGGTGCGGAAGAGGAATATCCTGCCTTTTCCGTACGGGGCGGCCAGGGGGAATTTCCGGTTGACCGGTCGTCGAGAACTTTACTTCGCTTTCCCTTCCCCGCACCCGTCCGTCAGGCGGGTGTGGGCCCAGTACGCAATCATTTCGTTCCGTTTCGTCACGGGATCGGGCGCCTTCCGGCGGCACTCCCGCCTCTCCTCCGAGGCGGCCTTGCATTCCGTGCATGCCTGGTACCTTCACCCAGTAGATACACTTTTCGCAAAGGATCATCTGCCCTTCCCTCCGTTTCGATAGATGCGATGGATGACCCGGCCGCCCCTTGATTGGATGAGGGAAGGGGGCCTATGTTCCGGGATCTTCTTGCTGGGGGGTGCCGAAGGGGGGGATTTGAACCCCCACGTGGTTGCCCACACCAGCCCGCATTTCTCACCAGGCTTCTGCTGCGGCGGCGGATACGGGCATGTCTACTGTGTTGCGCTCGGTCGGGCTCCTCGACGTAGTGTCAACTACGTCTGCGGGGCCCTCGGTCGCGCGCCTTGCCGCTCCTGCCCGGACATCCTGTCCGGGCGTCGCGTCCACCTCGGCAGGCTTCCGCGGCCATCCATGGCCGCTCTTCCTCCCGTTGGTCGGCGCCTGCCTCGGAGCTCGGTTCCACT
>JACRIV010000072.1 GCA_016220005.1 Deltaproteobacteria bacterium | reverse complement strand
TCATCGACCGGGACGATCCCCGGGACGCCGTCAACCTGATGCGGGAGGCGGTGCGGCGGATCCGGGAGGGCCGGATCGTGGTGATCTTCCCCGAGGGGACGCGCAGCGCGAATGGGGCGATCGGGGAGTTCAAGGCGGGGGCGTTCTACATCGCGCGGAAGGCGGGCGTCCCGGTCCTGCCCGTCTATATCGACGGCGGGCGCCGCGCCCTGCCCAAGGGATCCTTCCTTCGCCGCCCCGCCGAGCTGGTACTGCGGGTGCTTGAGCCGCTGCCCCCCGGGGCGGGCGGGTCCCTGTCCAAGCAGGAGTTCGCGGAGGAGGCCCGGCGCAGGATACTGTCGGCCCGCGCCGAGGAGGAAGCTCGGCGCCTCCACGCGGGATTGTGATAACTTAGTGCTGCGTTTCATGAATACGGCCACGTATCGTGTGCGGAAGGCGCACGCCGCAGGGGCCATGCGATCGAGGAGCCGAAACGGGGTGCCCCTCGCGGGGGCCTCCCGCGACGAAGACGGAGACAGGGATGTCGGAGCGAGGAGCGACGGAGCCGCCGCCCGTCCATGGACGGACGAGCAAGGCGTCCCCCGCGAGGGGTACCCCGTGAGGCGACTCGCTCGACAGCGAACCCCCCGGAGGCGAAGCGCCTCCCGGAATCGGCGGCGGGATACGTGACCGTGTTTATGACTTGAGGTACTAACGCTGGGAGGTGAAGATGCCGTTACGCGTCGTGCCGCTGGGAGGGCTTGGGGAGATCGGCATGAACTCCATGCTCTTCGACGACGGGGAGTCGGCCCTCCTGATCGACGCCGGACTGATGTTTCCCGACGACACGATGCTTGGGGTCGACTTCGTCATCCCCGATTTCGGCGTCCTGCGGGAGGCCGCGGCGCGGCTTGCGGGCCTCCTGCTCACCCACGGCCACGAGGACCACATCGGGGCGGCGGCCTATCTCCTGAAGGAGTACGACATCCCCGTCTACGGGACTCCCCTGACGCTGGGGCTGCTCCGCCATCGCCTCGAGGAATACGACCTGGACGGAGCGGCGAGGCTCGTCACCATCGAACGGGCCGGCCGGTTCCGCCTGGGGAGCTTCGACGTGGAGGCGTTCCCGGTGTGCCACAGCATCCCCGACGGGGTCGGGTACATCCTGCGGTGCGGGGACGGCGTCTTCGTCCACACGGGGGACTTCAAGATCGATCCGCGGCCGCCCGACGGCGTCCCCACGGCCGTCACCCGGCTCGCGCGCCTGGCATCCGAGGAAAAGGTCACGGCGCTGTTCTCCGACTCCACCAACGTCGAGCGGGAAGGGTACAGCCTTCCCGAAGCGTTCGTGGGGGAGGCGCTCTCGGAGATCTTCGAGGGGGCGCCGGGCAGGGTCATCGTCGCCATGTTCTCTTCCAACATCCACCGCATCCAGGGGGTGCTCTCCGCGGCCGCCCGGCACGGGCGACGGGTGGCGCTTTGCGGCAGGAGCATGGTGCGCAACGTGGCCACCGCGCTTTCCCTGGGGTGCATGCGGCTTCCCCGGCCGGACATCCTGCTGCCGGTGGAGGAGGCCGAGGCGCTGCCGGACCGGAAGGTGGTCGTGCTGACGACCGGAAGCCAGGGAGAGCCCCGCTCCGCGCTGACCCTCATGGCGCTGGGCGAGCACAAGCACATCCGGGTCCGGGAAGGAGACACCGCGGTCCTCTCCTCCAAGTTCATCCCGGGCAACGAGCGGGCGATCGCCAGCGTGATCAACCACCTGTTCCTCGCAGGCGCGGAAGTGCTCCACGAGAAGATCTCCGAGGTCCACGTCTCCGGACATGCCAGCCGCGAGGAGCTGAAGATCATGATCGGCATGGTGAAGCCGGACCATTTCATCCCCGTCCACGGGGATCCGCGGTTCCTCATCCGGCACAGGAACCTGGCGCGGGAGATGGGCGTCCCCCATGCCGAGGTGGCCCTGAACGGAGACATCCTCGAGTTCGCCGACGGGAAGATGTCCAGGGCGGGGAAGCTGGCCGTGGGCCGCTTCTTCGTCGACGGAAAGGGCGTGGGCGACGTGGAGAGCTTCGTCCTGAAGGACCGGTACCAGCTCTCGCAGGTCGGAATGGTGATGGTGGTCCTCGCCCTCTCCTCCACGACGGGGGAGATCCTGTACGGGCCGGACATCGTGACCCGGGGGGTTCTCACGGAGAACGGCTCCGAGGCGAGCATCGAGGGGGCACGGGAGATCGTCGTCAGGACCTGGGAGGATAGCGGCGTCGAGGCGAGGAAGGACCCCGCCGAAATCCAGACCGACATCCGGAGGGCGCTGCGGCGGTACTTCAACAAGCGCCTCGAACGCAAGCCGGTGATCCTCCCCGTGGTCCTGGAATTGTAAATGGGGGAGCCGTAAATGGGGGAGAAGATCCGCCGTGACGCGCTGGCCATCCTGTTCCTGACGGTCGGTGTCTTCCTGACGGTGGCGCTGGTCTCGTTCCACCAGGTCGATCCCTCCCTTTCCGCCTGGAGTTCCGGGGGCGGGGGAATCCGGAATTGGGGGGGATGGGTCGGCGCGATCCTCTCCGACCTGCTCCTGCAGCTCTTCGGGATCGGTGCGGCCGGCTTCCCCGTCCTGTGCCTGGCCCTCGCCTATTGGACCTTCCGGGGGGAGGGTATTGCAGGGAAATGGGGGAGGGCGGCGGGGGGGCTCCTGGCGGTTTGCTCCCTGCTCGGCATCTTGAGCTTCTTCGCCGGCCACATCCGGGTCCTCGACCAGGACATCTTCCTGCCGGGGGTCGCGGGGTACCTCCTCGGCGTCAACTTTTTCGGAAGGCTGCTAAACCCCGTGGGAGGCCTCATCTGCCTCTCTGCGATGCTGCTCTTCTCGTTGATGCTCCTCACGGGGCTGCCGCTCAGCGGCCTTCCTTCCGTCTGGCGGCGGAAGAAGAGCCCGGAACAGGTCCGGGCGATGGTCAAGGAGAAGATGACGGCGAAGGAAGGATGGGAGCCCGAAAAGCCGGCGGCGGAGAGCGCTCGGGAAGCGGCCCCCCCGCGCATCGTGGCCCCGCCGCCGGTCGCCGAGCCTGTGCCTGCGCCCCGTGCGGCCGGGAAGGAGTTCGTCCTTCCCCCGCTGGAACTCCTGGAACCGCCGCCGGCCGAGGGCAACGGCGCGGACGAAGAGGCGCTCCAGCGGAACGCACGCGCCCTGATCGAGAAGCTTTCCCAGCACGGTATCGACGGCGCCATCACCGAGATCCGGACGGGACCTCTCGTCACCACCTACGAGTTCCGGCCCGCCCCGGGGATCAAGGCCAACCGCGTCGTTTCGATGGCGGACGACCTCGCGCTGGCGATGCGGTGCGAGTCGGTCCGCGTCGTGCCCAACATCCCGGGGAAGGGGGCGATGGGCTTCGAAATCCCCAACGACGGGCGCTCCCGCATTGTGCTCAGGGAGCTCCTCGGGAGCCGGGCGTACGCGGATGCGGAACCGGCGCTGTCGCTGTCGCTCGGGAAGGATATCTTCGGCGAGCCGGTGGTCCGCGACCTCTCGAAGATGCCCCACCTGCTGATCGCGGGGGCCACCGGGTCGGGGAAGAGCGTCGCGTTGCATACGATGATCCTGTCTATCCTCTTCCGGGCGACGCCCGAGGAGGTGCGCTTCATTTTCGTCGACCCCAAGATGCTGGAGCTCACCCTCTACGAGGGGATCCCGCACCTCTACCATAGTGTCGTGACCCAGCCCCGGGAAGCGGGGCAGGTGCTCAAATGGGCCGTGGGGGAGATGCGCGGCCGGTATCAGCTCATGGTGGAGAACGGCGTCCGGCACATCGACGCCTTCAACCAGCTCGTGGAGAAACGGTCCCGCTCGGCGTTTCGGGCGAAGACGCGCAACGGGGAAGGCGAGGAGCTGGGGCGGCTTCCCTGCATCGTCATCGTGATCGACGAGCTGGCCGATCTCATGATGACGACCGCGTCGCGGCGGGAAGTCGAGGATTCGATCACCCAGCTCACTCAGATGGCCCGGGCGGCCGGGATCCACCTCATTTTCGCCACCCAGCGGCCTTCGGTGGACGTGCTGACGGGGGTGATCAAAGCGAACTTCCCGGCGCGGATCTCCTTCAAGGTGGCGTCCCAGTTCGACTCGCGCACCATCCTCGACCAGTCCGGAGCGGAGACGCTCCTGGGCTTCGGCGACATGCTCTTCCTCCAGCCGGGGGTCGGCGGGATCCTCCGCCTCCACGGCCCCTACGTGGGGGAGGGGGAGATCGCGCGGGTCGTCGCCCACCTCAAGGCGCAGGGAGCGCCGGTGTACGAGCCCTCCATCACCGCCCAGGCCCCCGAGGAGGAGCCCGACCCGTCGAGGGACGAGAAGTTCGACGACGCCGTCGAGGAGGTCGTGCGCGCGGGGCGCGCCTCGGTCTCCCTCCTCCAACGCCGCCTGCAGATCGGCTTCAACCGGGCCGCCCGCATCGTCGAGGAGATGGAGCGGCAGGGGATCGTGGGGCCCTCCGAGGGCGGAAAGCCCCGCGAGGTCTATGTCTCGCGCAAGGAGTAGCGGAGGACACTCCTCCCCCCGATATGGTGAAGGCGATCGTCTTCGATTTCGGCGGCGTGATCTGCCGGTTCGACAACGACATTTTTCTCCGGAACCTCCTCCCATACACGGACAAGGGATTCGACGAGCTCAAGGAGCGGATCTACGGGTCCGACCTGCCGCGCCGATACGAGACGGGCCTCGTGTCCTCCGAGGAGTTCTTCCGGGAGGTCGTGAGAAGGTGCGGCCTGTCGATTACCCGGGAAAAGTTCATCGAGGCTTTTACCGGGATCTTCACTCCCATCCCCTCCACGTTCCGGCTGATCGAAAGACTCAAGGGGAGATACAAGATCGGCCTGCTGTCGAACACGAACGCGTGGCACTACGAGTTTCATTTCAAGAATGCCGGCGTCCTCCATCATTTCGACTCCGTGACCTTGTCCTTCGAAATCAAGGAGATGAAGCCGGGCGAGAAGATCTACCGGGATGCCCTCGGGAAGCTTGCGGTCAAGCCCGAAGAATGCGTCTACATCGACGACATCGAGGCGTATGCGGAGGCGGCGAAAAGGATAGGGATCCAAGGGATCCATTACGTGTCCCACGAGGCGCTCGTCGCGGACCTCAAATCCTTGGGCGTTCGCGCGTGAACTACTGCCGCCAAGTCCCGGCGGACGTCGATATGCCACGGGGGTCGGGCGTGCTGCGCTCGCCTCACGGGGTACCCTTCGCGGGGGACGCCTTGCCCGTCCGTCCTTGGACGTGCGGCGGCTCCGTCGCTCCTTGCTCCGACATCCTTGTCTACGCTGCGTCGCTCAGGCCCCCGCGAAGGGCACCCCGTTGCGGCGGCTCGCACGCGGGTCCCCCGCCCCGCCGGCTTGGTGTAAGATAGAGGGTGTTCGGGACCGGCACCAAACGGGGAGGGGACCTGTCCGATGGTCACGATATCGCGGGCCGCGCTGGCGGCCCTCTTTCTTTTTCTGGCGGCGACGCAGGCGGGAACGGAAGAGACGGGGGACGCCATGCTTCTCAAGATCGCCAGGAAGTACGGCGCCGCCAGAAGCTTCTCCGCCAGGTTCCGCCAGGAGGTCCCTCTGCAGAACATCGGGGTCGTCCGCAAGGCGTCCGGGGAGGTCTTTTTCGAGCGTCCCCTGAAGATGCGATGGAATTACCGGGGGAAGGAGGCGGAGCTCTTCCTGGCGGACGGACAGTATTTCTATTTCCGTCCGGCGGACTCGCCCCAAGTCTTCCGGCGGAGGATCGACGAAAAGGTCCTCGGGGGGAAGATCCCGCTCCTCCTGCTTTTCGGCAAGGGGGATATCTCCCTGCTGCTCCGGGTGGAAGAGGTCATCCATCGGAAGGGGAGAGGGGAAACCGCCCTTCGCCTGGTCCCGCGGGGGGACGGCGCGCAGGAGGTGCGCCGCATCGATCTCGTGGTAGGGAGCGGGGACCTCATGGTGCGGGAGGTCCACATCTATGACCGGCTGGGTGGGGCCAATCACCTCTATCTGGAAGGAGCGGTGATCGACCCCTCCCTCTCTCCTGGTCTCTTCCGCTTCAGGAAGCCCGCGGGCGTCGAGGTGGTCGACGGATGAAGAAGGAGATGGGCGGGGCGCCCACGGTCCGGATCCTGACACTGGGCTGCGCGAAAAACTCGGTGGATTCCGAGGTGATGACCGGGCTCCTCGCTTCTGTGGGCTGCAAGGTCGTCCCCGGAGGGCGGGCCGACGTCGCGATCGTCAACACCTGCGGCTTCATCCGCGACGCCAAGGAGGAGTCGATCGAGGAGATCCTCGCCCTGGGGCGCGCCAAGGAGCGGGGGCGGATCCGCCGCCTCGTCGTGGCGGGCTGCATGGCGGGCCGCTATCGGGACGGTCTTCCGCGCCTGCTCCCGGAGGTCGACCTCTTCGTGGGGCCGGGAGACCTCCCGGCGCTGCCTGGCCTGATCCGCAAGCTCCTCGACGGAGAGGCTCCGCGCTCCCATGTCGTGGAAAGGGCGCTCCCCGACGAGGCATACCGGCACCGCATGCCGGGCGGGGCCGGCCCATCGGCCTACCTGAAGATCCTGGACGGGTGCGACAACCGCTGCTCCTACTGCACGATCCCCGCGATCCGGGGGCCCCTGGCGAGCCGAAGGAAGGGTTCCATCCTGGCGGAGGCCCGGATGCTCGTCCGGCGGGGGGCGAGGGAGATCAACCTGATCGGCCAGGACATCACGACGTACGGCGCCGAGCGGGGGGAGAAGGGGGCGCTCGCGTCCCTCGTCCGGGAGATCTGTGGGATCCAGGGCCTGCGCTGGGTGCGGCTGCTCTACCTGTATCCGGGACGGATCGGCGACGACCTGATCGACCTGCTGGCCACGGAGGAGAAGGTGTGCCGATACCTCGACGTCCCCGTCCAGCACATCGACGCCGGCGTACTGGCCAGGATGGGGCGGCGCTATGGTCCCGAAGACGTCCTGACGCTGGTCGGCCGTCTGCGGGAGCGCGTTCCGGGGATCTTCCTCCGGACCTCTCTCATCGTCGGCTTCCCGGGGGAGACGGCGCGGGCGTTCGACCGCCTGCTCCGTTTCGTGCACGAGACCCGGTGGGATTTCCTGGGGGTGTTCCCGTATTCCCGGGAGGAGGGGACCCCCGCCTACGCGATGCGCTGCCAGGTGCCCGAGAAGGTGAAGCGGGAACGGGCGCGCCGAATCCAGGACGCGCAGGCCGATATCCTCTCGGCGAGGAACGCCGCGCTGGTGGGGGAGGAGGTCGAGGTGCTCGTGGAGAAGACGCTCTCGGGGGGGAGGGCGGTGGGGCGCCACCGCGGCCAGGCGCCGGAGGTGGACGGGAGCGTCCTCCTGTCCGGCTATGCGGGCCCTCCGGGACGTATCTGCCGGGCGCGGGTAACCGGGGCGCGCGAATGGGACCTGTACGCAGGGCCAGGGGCGGCCGAGAGCGGTCGCAAAACCGGTTGACACCGGGCGACCTCCGGTTATACTAACGTAATTTTTATTTCGCGGCAGGGGGCGCAATCGCATGAAATCGATAAAGGACATGCTGCTTCGGATGCGCGAAGATCTCGTGCGGGAGATCGCCCGCCGGTCCCGCGTGACGACCGAGGGGACCACTCCGGAAATCGGGGACATCCTCGACTCGGTCTCCGAAGAGCGTATGCGCGAGCTGGACATGATCCTGACCGACCGCGAGAAGAAGAAGCTCCAGCAGATCGACGATGCGCTCGACCGGATCGAGGAGAAGACCTACGGCTTGTGCGAAGAGTGCGGGGTGAAGATCCCCAAGCTGCGCCTGAAGGTGATGCCCTTCGCGAAGTTCTGCGTGGAGTGCCAGGAGAAGATGGAGCGCGAGGAGAAGTACATGAGGGAGGAGCCCGAAGAGGGGATCAAGAAGCTTCCCGCCGGAGAAGTCGAGGAGTAACCTCCCGGCCCGCTCGCCGGGTTCACTGTTCCGTCTCGCTTTTCCTCAAGAAAGCCACCCCCTGGTTGTGTTCCCGAAGCGTCCTCGAGAACTTGTGGGAGCCGTCGTTGCGGGACACGAAGTAGAGGTAGTCCGTCTCGACGGGGAAGACCGCGGCCTTGATCGCGGAGAGGCCCGGGTTGGCGATCGGCCCCGGCGGGAGCCCCTTGTTCAGGTAGGAATTGTATGCCGTCGGGGTCTGCAGGTCCTTCTTCGTGAGCGTCGTCCCGAATTTCCGCAGCCCGTAGAGCACGGTAGGGTCCATCTGGAGGGGCATTCCGAGCGCCAGGCGCCGCCGGATGACGGCGGACACGATCGGCTTCTCCTCCTCGATCCCGGTCTCCTTCTCGATGATCGAGGCGATGGTGACGAACTGGAGGAGCGAGAGCCCCGCCTTCCTCGCCTTCTCCTCCCATTCGGGGAGGATCCTGCGGCGGAACTGCCGCACCATGGTCTCCAGGATGTCCTCCGCGGACATGGTCTTCACGAGCAGGTAGGTGTCGGGGAAGAGGAACCCTTCGGCCGTCTGTCCGGGGATCTCCAGCCGGCGAAGGATCTGCGGGGAAACGGCGGCCGCAAAGAACGTTTCCCGGTCGGCGAGCTCCAGGTCCTCCAGGATTTCAGCGATGTCGTACAGGTTCGATCCTTCCGGGATCGTCACGGAGTATTTGGTGACGTCCCCCTGGATGAGTTTCCTCCAGATCTCGATGGCGGAAGGGGGATCGGGGAAGGCATACTCGCCGAACTTCAGATGCCTCCCCGTCGCCGTCCCCAGGACCAGCATCCGGAAGGCGACGGGGTGGAGCAGGACGTTGTCCGCGGCGAGGAGATTCGCGGCCTCTTCCGAGGTGGCCCCTTTCGGGATGACCACCTTGGTGGGCCTCCAGCCCTTGGAAGGGGGCGCATCCGTGAGCAGGAAGGCGACGACGGCCGCGGTCCCGAACAAAACCGCAAGGGAAACCGTGAATTTTCTTGAAAACACGGGAGGACCTACTTCCGATTCCGGGCGTCCAGGGCGCTCTGCAGCAGGAAGACGGCGGAGAGGCTGTCCCGGACCTTTTTCCGCTTCTCCCGCCGCATTCCGGAATCGATCAGGTGACGCTCCGCCTGGGCCGTCGTGAACCGCTCGTCCCACGTGACGACCGGCAGGCCGAGCCGCTCGCGGAGCTTCTCCCCGAACCGCCTGGCCAAGACGGCCTGGGTCCCTTCTCCGCCGTCGAGGAGGAGCGGGAGGCCGACCACCACGCCCTCGACCTCGTGTTCCCCCGCCACGGAGGCGACCGCCTCGATGTCCTTCTTCTCCCCCTGCCGCTGGATGGCAGGGAGGGGCTGGGCGGTGACACCGAGCGGGTCGGACACCGCCATCCCGATCCGGCGGCTTCCGAAATCCAGCCCGAGCAGCCGTCCCCTGATTTCCTTCATTGATGATCCCCCTGTGAAAAAGTGTACGTTCCGCCGGCATGCGCCGTCAACCCGGCGTCATTGACGAAATTCCGGCGCTCCGGTAAGACAGTAAGAGTATAAGGATCGCGGAGGGGGGAATGAGGGGCTCGATAACCGACGTGGCCGGAATCCTGGTGGGGCATGCGCACGACCTCTCTCGGGGTTCCGGAGTGACGGTCCTCCTGTTTCCCCAGGGCGCTGCGGGCGCCGCCGACATCCGCGGCGAGGCCGCCGGGACCCGGCAGATGGATTCCCTCCTGCGCCCCCACCCCTCCGGCCGGGTTCACGCCCTCGTCCTTGCGGGGGGGAGCGCCTTCGGGCTGGATGCCGCCGCCGGGGTCATGCGCCGCCTCGAGGAAGAGGGAACAGGGTTTCCCACGCCGGGGGGCGTGGTCCCGATCGTCCCCACCGCGGTGATCTACGACCTCGGGTTCGGCGATCCCTCCTTCCGGCCCACCTCCGAAATGGGATATGTCGCCGCCGCTCGGGCGTCCTCCGGCCCGCCGGACCGGGGTTCGGCCGGGGCGGGGGCGGGCGCCACGGTCGGCAAGGTGCTCGGCATGGGGCGGGCGATGAAGGGCGGCTTCGGCACGGCCAGCGAGGCGGGGGGCGGAAGCGTGGTGGGCGCCTGCGCAGTGGTGAACGCGTTCGGGGACGTGGTCGACCCGGAGACGGGCGAGTGGATCGCGGGGGCGCGCGCCGAGGACGGCAAGGGGCCCGCCTGGACGGAGGCGCTGTTCCGGGGCGGGTTCCGGCGGGAGCCGTTCTCCCCGCAGAATACGACGCTGGCCGTCGTGGCCACGGCCGACCTGCTTTCCCGCGAGGAACTGGTCGGCGTCGCGAGGATGGCGCACGGCGCCCTGTTCCGGACCGTCCGTCCGGTCCACACGCCGATGGACGGGGATATCGTTGTGGCGCTCGCAACCGGCCTCTCCGGGCGCAAGGGAAACATGCTGCAGACGGCGGTCCTGGGTGCCCGGGCTCTCGAAAAATCGATAGTGGACGGCGTGCGGAGCGCGGTCGGAACGAAGGCTGTCCCGGCCGCCGCGGATCTGTCGGAAAGGCGGGGAAAAAGCGGTGATTGACCGGATCGAGGAAATCCTGCGGGGGATGCTGTCGGATCCGTCCCCCTCGGTGCGGGACGCCGCCTCCGCGGCCTTGGACAGGCTCCGGGCCAAGCGGTCGGTCGAATCCTACCTGCAGAAACTCCGGACGGGCTCCCTGGAGGAGCGGATGCGCGCCGTCTTCTCGGCGGAGGAGATCGGCGGTTCGGAAGGTCTTTCCATCCTGCTTGCGGCCCTGATGGACCGGGAAGCGCAGGTGCGGGGGGCGGCGGTCCGGGCGCTCGAGTCGTGCCTGACCGTTCCGGTGCTGAAAGCCCTCGTGGAGCGGCTTCCCAAGGAACAGGGCGTGGTGCTGGGGAACCTGCTGGAGACGCTGGGGAAGTCCCGCAGGAAGGAGCTCTCGCCCATCATCGAGAAGTACCTGGGCCACCCCGACGCGGAGGTCAACGGCAAGGCGATCGTCGCCTGCAGCCTCATCGCGGAAAAAGACGGGTGGGCGAAGATCCTCGAACAGGCCGACTCGGGGAGCGAAACGGTGCGCGCCGCGGTCGCCCGCGCCTTATCGGAATTCAGCGGCGGAGGAGGCTAGGCCGGCACCGCCGAGGCGAGCGCCCCCATCGTGGGGGGCGGGTACATGTTCGGGTTCACCGTTCCGAGGATCGCCCTCCGCTGCGTGCCTCCCGCGCTCTCCGCCCCGACCAGGTCCACTTGCTCCGGCCGCGGGAGGGGGTTTCCGTTCCGGTCGAACAGCACCACGACCGTGTTCGGCGCCTGGCCGGGAGGCCCCGCGCTCGTCACGACGCCGACCTCCATGGAATCCAGCCGGACCAGGGTTCCCACGGGGTAGCTGCCCATCGTCTTTACGAACAGGGTGACGATCTCCGGATCGAGTGACCTGCCCGCAATCCGCGTGATGATGTCCAGCGACTGCTGCGGAGACCTGGCTTTCTGGTACGACCGCATCGTCGTCAGGGCGTCGTAGCAGTCGGCGACCGGGATGATGTGGGAGTTGGGATGCACGCGGTATCCGGGCTCCGGCCGCGGATACCCCGTCCGGTCGAACCGCATGTGGTGCTCCCGGACCATGTATGCGGAGGCGGGCCGGATGTGAGACATCTTTCCCAGGAGGACGAACCCTTCCTCGGGGTGCTTCTTGATCTCCTCGAACTCCTCCACGGTGAGCGTGCCGGGCTTCTTGATGAGACCGAGGGCGAGCTGCGTCTTCCCGACGTCGTGCAGCAGCCCCGCGACGCCGACGTCGATCTTCTCCTGGCCGGGCAGGGACAGTGCGTCGGAGAGGGCGAGGGAGAGCACGGCCACGTTGACCGAGTGGTTGTAGGTGTATTCGTCGAAGTTCTTGATGAGCGTCAGCGCGAGCATGGCGTCCCGGTTCCGGGTGAGCATGCTGCTCATGTCCTTGACCACGCGCTCGGACTCGGCGCCCGACGGAATCCGCCCCAGGCGGACGTCCTTCAGGACGGAGACCACCACCGAGACGGCGTTGTCGTAAATCTCGCGGGCGAGCGTCTGGTCGTCTTCCTCTTCCTTCTCCATCGGCTTGACCCGGATGTGGGAGACGCCGGCCTGCGCAAGGAGCTCCTGGATCCGGTCCACGGGCAGCCCCTGCTCCTTCGTCCCATGGAGGAAGCGCACGAAGTTGTCGATGTCGGCGGGCATGAGCCCTTTCTCGAAAACGAGCGCCGGGACCCCGATCCTGCCGAGCCGCTCCATGAAGGACTCCAGGGAGGAGGTCAGGCTGAAGATGGGGACGCCTTCGAGGACCATCGTCCCGTCGGTGATGACGAGCGCGAGCTCGGAGCGGTCGGCGAAGAAGAGAAGGATGTCCTTGTAGACCTGCTCGACCGGCGTGCGCACCAGCGGATGGGTGGGTGGATAGATCCGCCGGTTCTTGAGCGACGTCCCCAGCGCCCGGATGAGTTCCGTGATCAGGCGTTCCTGCTCGCGTCGGTCCATCGGATCAGCCTCCCGCTCTCCTGAGGAGGCGTTCCGCTTCCATCCTCAGGTACTTTTCCGGGGCCTTCAGCGCCTTCTCGAGCACCCCCATCGCCCGGGGCCTGCGTATCTTTGAGATGCTTCTCAGGGCGTGAGATTTCATGGCGCGGAACTTTTGCGTCTCCCAGACGGCCGTCGTCCCGAGGATCTCCTCCAGCGCGGTGACCGCCTCGTCGGTGCCGATGGCCCGCAGGGAGTCGATCGCCTCGTGGGCGAGACGGTAGCTGGGAAAGAAGAGTTTCTTCTGGACGACTCGCCGGTACAGGGTCAGCACGGCCTCCGGCTCCTTCTTGGAGGACATCGCCGCGGTGGCGGTGAGGGCGACGGTCTCCTCCGGGAAGAAACAGAGTTCGCCGAGCGCCGTGACGGCGGAAGGGTGGGGCAGCTTCGACAGCGCCTTGATCGCCTCCTTCTTCACCCGGAGATCGGGGTGGGTGAGGACGGTGGCGACTTGAGGGGCCAGATCGGGGAGGCCCAGGCTCCCGAGGATCGTCACCATGTTGCGGACCATGAACCACCGGGCGTCGTTCAGGTTCTCGAGGAGGGCCGGAACCGCGGGCCTCCCGATCTTGACGATGATCTCCACTATCGATTTCCGGACGAGGAGGTCCTCCTCCTCCGCCAGCGTCTTGAGGAGCGGCCGGACCGCCCGGTCCTCGAACGCCACGAGCACCGTCTCGACCTCCCTGCGGCCCCTGCCTCTCTTGTCCTGGAGAAGGTGGATGTAGTGGGAGACGAGCTCGTCGGACGCCATCTCCTTGATCCCGAGGCGGGCGAGGTTGGCGATCTCCGCGTTCTCCAGGGGGGGGCGTTCGATGTGGTGCGCGAAGATCATGAGCGCCTTCGACGCGTACTCGATCTTCCTGTCCATGCGCTCGCCATATAAGGCCCGGGAAAGGGCGATGACGTGTTCGCGGTAGGCCGTGGCGTCGGTTTCTTTCTCGATCAGGGAGAGCAGGTCCTCGATCGTCAGTTCCTCGACGGGCAGCTGGTCGAGGACGAACGACAGCGTTTCCTCCTTCAGCACCGCGTCCGCGCCCTCTTCAAGGAGGGCCTCCTCCGCCTCCTCTTCCTTCTTCAGCATCTCCGTCAGGCCCTGGTAGTCGACCCGGTTCGCCCAGATCCTCGAGACCTTTTCCCGGAGCAGGACGCGCTCCAGGCCGCCCTCGTCCTGGATCTCCTGAATGTCCCGGTTGAGGACTCCGAGGAACGTGATCATCTCGTCCGCTTTCAGGTCGGGCAGGAAGATGATCTTGCTCGCCCGCCGGAGGTAGAGCTCCCGGTTGAGGTCCGCCACGGCCTTGTTCAGCGTCGGTATCGGCATCTGCCCGCACAGAAGGGCGTTCTTGGTCACGTCGATCGTGAGCCCCTCCGCGGGCAAGGGGATCTCCTCGAAGTTGGCGATGATTTTTGATATGGTCTGGATCAGGGAGGGATGCCCCGGGGGGTAGAAGCTGACGCTCTTCATCCCCTTGGCAAGTTCCGTGACGGCCTTGGATACTCTTGGCATGAGATCGTTTTCAGGCATGTCCTTCGCGCACTTCCCGCTGGAATGGAAAAAATGTTTTATTTATTATGATTGTCAAATTGATAATCTAGATTATGCCCATCTTTCAAGTCAATCGTTTTCGGGGAAAATTGGCATGGAGGGCCGTGGCCTCCGGCCTGGGGCTGGGTTTCATGCCCTGGTTCCCGGGGACGTTCGGCTCCCTTGCGGCCCTTCCCCTATGGTATCTGGGGGGAGGAACGGGAGTCGTCCATTTCGGGCTCCTGGGGTTCCTCCTCCTGCTCTCGGTCCCCGCGGTGCGCGTAGAGATGCAGGAGACCGGGCAGGCGGACCCCCCTTCGGTGGTGATAGACGAGATTGCGGGGTTGCTCCTGGCGGCCACGGGGATCCCCTGGGGATGGATGCCGGTCGCGCTCCTGTTCCTCCTGTTCCGCTTTTTCGATATCGTGAAATTCGGGCCTGCCGCATGGGCGAACCACAGGAAAGGGGTGTTTTACGTGGTGGCCGACGACCTGGCGGCGGGGGTGTACGCCAACCTGGCCTGCAGGGGGATCCTTTGGCTGACCGGATGATCCGGGAACTTTCCGCCCGCCTCGGAGCGGCCCTTGCCGGGACGCACCGCACCTTGGCGGTAGCCGAGTCGTGCACCGGCGGGGGGTTATGCGCCGCGATTACCGACATCCCGGGCAGTTCGGCGTATTTCCTGGGGGGGATCGTGGCCTATCACAACGCCGTCAAGACAAGGGAGCTATGCGTGCCGGGGGCGCTCGTCGAGTCCTGCGGGGCGGTCAGCGAGCCGGTCGCGGCCGCCATGGCCGAGGGGGTCAGGCGGCGGCTGGGGGCCGACGTCGGTGTCGGCATCACGGGGATCGCCGGCCCGGCGGGGGGGACGGAGGAGAAGCCGGTGGGTACCGTGTGCCTGGCGATCTCCGCGACCGACGTTCGGCAATCGCACCGGAGGAGATTCCCGGGCGACCGCGAATCCGTCCGGAGGGCGTCCGTGGCGTGGGCCCTGGAGGCGCTCGTGACGGTCCTGGCGGGACGCGGGGAGGAGAAAAAATGAGGCTGTTCACCGGGATCGCGCTCTCGCCTGCGTGCCGGAACGCGATCGCCTCCGCGGTCTCCCCGTTCCGCTCCCGGCGCATCCACGTCTCCTGGACGCCCGACCGGAACCTCCATCTGACGATGAAATTTCTCGGGGAAACCCCCCCGGATCGGGTCGAGGAGATCGCCTTGTTGCTGGGGCCCGCGGGAGAGGACATCCCGCCTTTCGATCTCGTCGTGGAAGAGGCCGGGGGGTTCCCCTCCCTTCGCGCCCCGCGGGTCCTCTGGATCGGCATCCGGGAACCGCTTGAATTGGTCGGTAAGTTGCAAGAGAATATGGAGAATGCTCTTTCCGATGCGGGTTTTCCGCGCGAGGAGAGGCCGTTCCACCCGCATATTACGGTCGGCCGCGTAAAGGGCGGGCTCTCCCCGGGGTGGGGGGAGGAGTACGCCAGGGCCCTTTCCGGAAGACGTTTCGGCGTCGTCAGGGTGAGTTCGTTCCAGTTGTACGAAAGCAGGCTGTCGCCCCAGGGGGCGACGTATTTCGTGTTGCGCGACATCCCGCTGCGGCGGGAGCCTTGAAGAGATCGGAAAGAGAGGAGAAGTGACGATGAGCCAGGATCCGAACCGCCGCAAGGCGCTCGAAATGGCGCTTTCGGCGATCGAAAAGAACTACGGCAAGGGCGCGATCATGCGCCTTGGGTCGGATATGCCGGCGAAGGACATCCCCGTGATCTCCACGGGGGCGCTCTCGCTGGACGTGGCGCTGGGGATCGGCGGCATCCCGCGGGGGCGGGTGACCGAGATCTTCGGGCCGGAGTCCTCCGGAAAGACGACGCTGGCCCTGCACATCATCGCCGAGGCGCAAGCGAAGGGCGGCATCGCCGGCTTCATCGACGCCGAGCACGCCCTCGACCTGGGATACGCGAGGAAGCTGGGGCTTTCCACGGAGGACCTGCTGATCTCCCAGCCGGACACGGGCGAGCAGGCTCTCGAAATCGGGGAGATGCTCGTGCGCAGCGGCGCCCTCGACGTGCTGGTCGTCGACTCGGTGGCCGCGCTGGTCCCCAAGGCGGAGATCGAGGGGGAGATGGGGGACGCCCACATGGGCCTGCAGGCCCGGCTCATGTCCCAGGCGCTCCGGAAACTCACGGCGACGATCAGCAAGTCCCAGACGGCGGTCATCTTCATCAACCAGATCCGGATGAAGATCGGGGTGATGTTCGGCAACCCGGAGACCACCACGGGCGGCAATGCCCTCAAGTTCTACGCCTCGGTGCGGATGGACATCCGCCGGGTGACCCAGATCAAGAAGGACGACGAGGTCATCGGGAGCCGCACGCGCGTCAAGGTGGTCAAGAACAAGCTGGCGCCCCCCTTCAGGGAGGCCGAGTTCGACATCCTTTACGGGGAGGGGATCTCCCGCGAAGGGGACCTCCTGGACCTCGGCAACGAGTTGGGGATGGTGGAGAAGAGCGGGGCGTGGTATTCCCTCGAGGGGGAGCGGATCGGGCAGGGCAGGGAGAACGCCCGCCTCTTCCTCAGGGAACATCCGGAGATGGCCGGGGAGCTGCGCAGGAAGATCCTGGCGAATTGCGGCATCGGCGAAGCCGTGCGCACCGTGACGGAAGGAGCGAAGTGAATTGGAGCTGAACGACATCCTGAAGGCGGCGATCCGCCACGGGGCCTCGGACGTTCACCTGAAGGTCGGGCTGCTCCCCGTTTTCCGGATCAACGGCAAGATCGTCCCCCTCAAAGTGCCCGAACCGCTAAAGACCGAGGATCTCCTGGCCATGAGCCGTGACGTCCTGAACGAGGAGCAGCGGAAACGGTTCGAGCACGTCCACGAGATGGACTGCGCCTACAGCGTCTCCGGGCTGGGGCGGTTCCGCGTCAACATCTTCATCCAGCGCGGCACGATCGGGATGGTGCTCCGCGTCGTGCCCGTAGGGGTCCAGTCGTTCGAGGATCTGCACCTTCCGAAGGTCCTGGAGAAGATCTCCCTCGAGTCGCGGGGCCTGGTCCTCTGCACGGGGACCACGGGCTGCGGGAAATCCACGACCCTGGCCTCCATCATCGAATACATCAACATCCACCGCAGCTGCCACATCATCACGATCGAGGACCCGATCGAGTTCCTGCTCCGGGACCGCAAGAGCATCATCAACCAGCGGGAGCTCGGCGTGGACACCATCTCGCTCTCGGGTGCCCTGAAGAGCGCCCTGCGCCAGGATCCGGACGTGATCCTCGTCGGTGAGATGCGGGACCTGGAGACGATCGAGACGGCGATCATGGCCGCCGAGACGGGGCATCTCGTCCTTTCGACGCTCCATACGCTCGACGCCGCCGAGACGATCAACCGCATCGTGGCGGCGTTCCCGCCCTACCAGCAGAAGCAGGTCCGCCTCCAGCTCTCGTCGATCCTCAAGGCGGTCATCTCCCAGCGCCTGGTCCCACGGCTCGACGGCGCGGGCCGCGTCCCGGCGGTCGAGATCATGATCAACACCACCCGCGTCCGGGAGTACATCGAGGACAAGGAGAAGACCAAGAAGATCCGCGAGGCGATCGCGCAAGGGTACGTGAGCTACGGGATGCAGACCTTCGACCAGTCCCTCATGTCGCTCCTCAAGGACAACCTGATCTCGCTCGAGGAGGCGCTGCGGCAGGCCTCGAACCCGGACGACTTCTCGCTCCGCGTCCGCGGCGTGTCCTCGACTTCGGACTTGAGCTGGGACGATTTTGACAAGACCGGTCAGCCCCCGAAGCCGTAAGGGCGCGGGGGGGGAGCCCTCCGGCACGGCGATGGGGGCGGCGTTGCGGATGCTGTCCCGGCGGGCCTTGAGCGAAGGCGAGATCCGTGACAAGCTTTCGGATAGGGGGTTCGCCTCCGCCCAGGCCGAGGCGGCGATCCGCAGGCTGCGGGAGCTCGGGCTGGTCGACGACCGGAAGCTGTGCGCTCAACTGGCCCGTTCCTACCGGGAGTCGCGCCGTTACGGACCCGTGAAGATATCCTGGACGCTGCGTGCGCGCCGTTTCCCCCCGGACCTCGTCGAGGAGGTCCTGAAGGGGTCCTCTTCCGAGGAGGACGAGGTGGCGGCGGCCATGGCCGCCCTGCGGAAGAAGTTCCGCGGGGAGATCCCTTCCGGCCGGCAGGGCGCGGCGAAAGCATACCGGTTCCTCGCGATGCGGGGATTCCTGCCCGAGACGTGCAGGAGAGCGATTGGGGGACCGGGTCGTGACATCCAAGAAGGAGAGGACTAAAACCGACATGACGGGAGCCATGCTTCGAGCCGCGTTCCTTTCCTATTTCGAGAAGAACGGGCACAAGGTCCTGCCCGGGTCCTCGCTCGTGCCGGGAAACGACCCCACCCTGCTGTTCACGAACGCGGGGATGGTGCAGTTCAAGGAATATTTCCTGGGCCTTGCGGCCGCCGACTGGAAGCGCGCCGCCACCGCCCAACGCTGCCTGCGCGTCAGCGGCAAGCACAACGACCTCGAGAACGTGGGCTACACGGCAAGGCACCACACCCTGTTCGAGATGCTGGGGAACTTCTCCTTCGGCGACTACTTCAAGAAGGAGGCGATTTTCTTCGGGTGGGACTTCCTCACCCGGGAAGTGGGGCTCGACGGGACGCGAATGACCGTCTCCGTGTACGAGGAAGACGACGAGGCCTACGACATCTGGCACAAGTCGATGGGGATCCCCGCCTCCCGGATCGTGCGGTTCGGCGAGAAGGACAACTTCTGGGCGATGGGGCCCACCGGGCCGTGCGGCCCTTGCTCGGAGATCATCTACGACCAGGGGGAGGGCGTGGGCTGCGGGCGGCCGACCTGCGCCGTAGGATGCGACTGCGACCGGTTCCTCGAGATCTGGAACCTGGTGTTCATGCAGTACGACCAGGACGAGAGCGGGAAGAAGGCCCCCCTGCCCAAGCCGAGCATCGACACGGGGATGGGGCTGGAGCGTCTCGCGGCGGTGGTCCAGGGGGTTACGAGCAACTACGACACCGACCTCTTCCGCCCGATCATTTCGGAGATCTCCCGGCTTTGCGGCGTGCCGGAAGGGCGGTCCGACGCGACGGATGCGGCGATGCGCGTGATCGCGGACCACGCGCGGGCGACGGCGTTCCTCATCACCGACGGCGTCCTCCCCTCCAACGAGGGGCGGGGATACGTCCTGCGCCGGATCATGCGCCGCGCGCTGCGCCACGGGAAGAAGCTGGGATTTACCGAGCCGTTCCTCCACAAGATCGCGTCGGTCGTGGTCAAGGAATTCTCCTCCGCGTACCCGGACCTGGAAAAGAGCTCCGGGTTCGTCGATACGATCGCCTTCCACGAGGAGAAGCGGTTCCTCGAGACCCTGGACGCGGGCTTGAGGATGGTCGAGGACGAGTTCGCCCGGATGAGGAAGAGCGGCCGGAAAATGTTCGCCGGCGACGTGGCGTTCAAGCTCTACGATACGTTCGGGTTCCCCGTGGACCTCACCGCGGACCTGTGCCGCGAACGGGGGGTGACGCTCGATTCGGCGGGCTTCGAAGCGGAGATGGAGAAGCAGCGGGCCCAGTCCCGGGAGGCATGGAAGGGGGGCGAGGTGGGCGCCTCCGACCCCGCCGCGGCGTTCCTTGCCCGCGCGGGAATCAAGGTGGAGTTCGTCGGGTACGAACGGCTCACGGCGGCGGCGAGGGCCGCGGCGCTTTTCAGGAAAGGCGGGCAGGCGGCCTCCGCGGGCCCCGGGGAGGAGATCGAACTTGTGACGGACGTCACCCCCTTCTACGGGGAAGCGGGGGGGCAGGTGGGGGACGTGGGGAGCGGCGCCGGCAAGGGGTTCCGGATCGAGATCGCGTCCGCGCGCAGGCCGGGTCCGGACAGCGTCGTGCACAGCGCGAAGGTCGTCGAGGGGACGCTTCGCGAGGGGGACGTGGTGGAGCTGACGGTCGACGAGGCGGTCCGCCGGCAGACCCAGGCCAACCACACCGCCACGCACCTTCTCCAGGCGGCGTTGCGGGAAGTCCTGGGGAACCACGTCAAGCAGGCCGGCTCCTACGTCGGGCCCGACAAGCTCCGGTTCGATTTCACCCACTATGAGGCGGTGCCCGAGGACGCCTTGCGGGAAGTCGAAAACCGCGTCAACGACCACGTCTTCGCCGGCAGACCGGTCACCTGGGAAAACCTTCCCTACGACACGGCCGTCGCCGCCGGCGCGATGGCGTTCTTCGGGGAGAAGTACGCCGATATCGTCCGGATGGTGTCCGTCCCGGGGGTGAGCCGGGAGCTGTGCGGCGGCACGCATGTCCGGAATACCGGGGAGATCGGCCTGTTCCGGATCGTCTCCGAGGGGGCGCTTGCCGCCGGGGTGCGCCGGATCGAGGCGCTTACGGGCCCGGGCGCCTTCCGCCGGCTCCAGGAGGAGTCCGATGGCTTCCAGGCGATCGCCCGGGACGTCAAGGTATCCCCTGCGGAGGCCGTCGACCGGGTCCGCAAGCTGCTCTCCCAGATCAAGGCGCTGGAGAAGGAGATCCAGGAGGCGCGGCGCCGGTCGGCGCGGGACTTCGTGGGGGCCGTGATGGAGAAGGCGGTCGCGACGAAGGGGATCCGGATGGTCGCCGCCGAAGTCGAGCCGATGGACCCCGACGCGCTCCGGGAGCTCGCCGACACGGTAAAGAGCCGGCTCAAGAGCGGCATCCTGCTGCTCGCCGCGCGGCAGGGGGAGCGCTGCCACCTGGTCGCCGGCGTCACGCCCGACCTTGTCAAGGAGTACTCGGCCTCCGATATCGTCAAGAAGGCCGCGGCGTGCGTGGGGGGCGGGGGAGGCGGCCGCCGGGACATGGCGCAGGCGGGCGGCGCGAAGGTCGAGGGCCTTGCCGCCGCGCTTACGACGCTTTCGTCCTGGGTGAGATAGCGAAGGCCAGGGATGGCCTAGTGCCGCGGGCGCAAGGATGCGCAGGAGCGGTGCGAAGCTCCTATTCTCCCGCCGATTCCCGGTCGAGCGTGTTCAGGTAGAGCTGGACGAGCTTGTTCAGGGGGTCCCGGTAGTGCGCCTCTTCCCAGGCCCGGCGCGCCGGGCCTCTCGCTCCCGACAGGTACAGGAGGATCCCCTGCTGCACCAGGGCAGAAACGTTCCCCGGATGGTCGGCAAGGACGCGCTCCACCTCCTCGAGACCCTCAGCGATGCGCCCCGCCTCCCTGAGGGCTACCGCCAGGCGGACGCGCAGGTCGGGGAACTCGGGCGCCACGGTGAGTGCCTTCCGGTACTCCCGGATCGACTCCTCGAATTGCCCGAGCGCGAGGTAGAGCTCCCCGAGCTCGGCGTGAAGGTTCGCGATCTTGCCGCGGAAGAGGCCGCCCCGGCTCGGCTCGCCCGGGTGGGCGACGGAACGGCTCGCACGCCGGTAGATGGCCTTCGCCTCTTCGTACCTGCCCATGTCGTTGAGCGTGATGGAGAGGGAGAGGAGCGCCTCGGTGTAGTCCCGGTTGAGCGCGATAGACTTCTCGAAGTATTCGACCGCTTGGTGGAGCTTCCCCCACTGGTGATAGATCAGGCCGAGGATGTAATAGAGGTCGGCGAAGTTCGCCCCGCCCCCGATCGCCTCGCGCAGCAGCTTCTCCGCGCGGAAGAAATCCTTCTCCTCGAAGGCGCGCTTCCCGATGGTGACGAGGGTGGCGAGGTCCCGGTTCACCGCTTCCTCCCTCCGGCCCCCGGATACTTCTCCGCGAGGCTCTTCCGGACTTCCGCGGCTTCCGCCTTCTTGTCCTGCTTATCGAGTGCCTCCGCGAGGAGGGAGAGCAGGGAAGGGACCGCTCCGGACTCCGGGTATTCCGAGAGGGTGCGCCTCGCCCGGGCTTCCGCGCTTACGTACTGCTTGCGGGCGAGGTAGTGGGACACCACCCTTTCCTCGTGCTCGGCGAGCCGGTTGCGCAGCTCCCGGGTCTTTGCGGCGGCCTTCTCGACATAGGGCCCCTTCGGGTTCTTCTCCAGCACCTGGTTGAGGGCCTTGATCGCTTCGAGGGCTTTGGTCTGGTCCCGGCCCGGGCCGTGCGCCTGCCGGGCGAGGAGCTCTCCCTTCCGGTAGAGGGCATATGGGACGTTCTCGTCGGCCGGGTACAGGCGGAGGAAATCGTCGTAGGCGACCTCCGCCTCGACGTCGTCCCTGTTCTCCATCCGCGCCTCGGCCAGGCCAAGCTGGGCCTTCGCGGCCAGGGGGGAGTTGGGGAACCGCTCGATGAGCACCTGGAAGGCCTCGATCGCATCGCCGTAGTTCCTGGCGGCGAACCCCTTCTGTCCCCGCGAGAACAGGTCCGCGTCGGTGAGCCCCGTCTGCTTGGACAGTTTTTCGGAGCAGGACGGCAGGAAAACCAGCAGGCAGAGCGACCCGATGGCGAGAAGGAGGCGCGATCGGTGCATGGGAAAAGACGGTATTATAGCCAGGTGGAATTGTCAATGTTACCCTGTTTCCCTTGCGGGACGGCTTTTGAGCGTCAACGGTAGGCCGAACGGGGCCGGATGGGGGAAAGGTGAAGCTTCGCATCATTCTCGTCGTATTGTCGCTGCTGTCTTTCCTGTCGGTGTCCGCGGCGGGATACATCTACTATTCTTCCCTGAACGAGTCTGCGATCAAGGAGGCCGAAAGGGAGATCGCTCTCCAGGCGGAGCGGACCCGGAACAGCCTCTCCACCTTCCTTTCGGAGAACCAGAAGACCGTCAAGGCGCTCGCCGGAATGAAGGAACTGGCGCAGGCCCTGGGAAGCCCGGATCGTTCCTCCCTCGAGAAGGCGAATTCCGTTCTCGACCACTTCCGGGATGCCCTGAAGGCCGACGTCTGCTACCTCATGGACCGGGACGGCACCACCCTTGCGTCCAGCAACCGGAACGCCGTCGACAGCTTCGTCGGAAGGAATTTTTCCTTCCGCCCGTACTGGCAGCAGGCGATCCGGGGGGCGCCTTCCACCTACATGGCCCTGGGGGTGGCCTCGAACATACGAGGGGTCTACTCCAGCCACCCCGTTTACAGGGAAGCGGGAGGCGCCCCCATGGGGGTCGTGGTGGTCAAGGCTCCCATCGAGCGGATCGAAGAGGAGCTCCGACAGGCGCCCGAGGGGATCGTGCTCCTGGCGGACCCCAACGGCATCGTTTTCTCCTCCAACCGGAAGGACTGGCTCAGCCGCTCCCTGCGGAAGCTTTCCCCGGAAGAGGCCGAAAACATCGCCCGCACCCAGCAGTTCGGTCCCGGCCCGTGGGACTGGGTCGGCGTGGAGATCCGGGACGGCAATACGGCGGTCGACCGGTCGGGAAGGAAATACCTGCTCTACCGGATGAAGCTCGACACCTATCCGGGCTGGGACGTGATCTACCTGCGCAACGCCCTGGACATCTCGAAGAAGATCTCCGGCCCTCTGGTGCGCGCCACGGGGTCGATCATCCTCACTCTCTGTATCCTCATCGGGTTGTCCGTATTTTTCACCTATAAGCGGGCGAGCGACGACATCGTCCGGCGGAAGGAGGCGGAAGAGGCGCTCCGGGAGGCCAAGGAGGAGCTCAAGCGGTATTCCAGGGACCTCGAGCGCCAGGTGAGGGAGCGGACGCGGGAGATCACGAGCATCCTGAAGTACACGCCCGCCGTCGTCTACATCCGGGACGGGAACGGCCGCTACACCTTCATCAACTCCCGCTATGAGGATCTGTTCGGGAGGCGGAACGAGGAGATCCGGGGAAAGACCGTCCATGATGTCTTCCCCGGGGAGTTCGCCGACCGGTTCCGCGCCAGCGACCGAAGGGTCCTCCAGGAAGGGCGCCCCTGCCAGGTGGAGGAGAACGTCCCCCACAAGGACGGCGTGCACGCCTACCTCGCGACGAAATTCCCCATCTACGACGAGAAGGGGACGACCATCGCCGTGTGCGGGATCTCGATCGACATCACCGAAATAAAAAGGGCCCGGGACCAGATGCGTCGCCTCTCCGACAGCATCATCGCCAGCCAGGAGAAGGAGCGCGCCGCCGTCTCCCGGGAGCTTCACGACGAGCTCGGCCAGGTGCTCACCGCCCTGCACCTGGACACGGTCTGGCTGCGGGAACGTCTGAAGGAGGCGGATGCCCTCGCCTCGGAGAGGGCCCATGCGATGTGCGGGCTGATCGACAAGGCGATCGACGAGGTCCGCGGGATGGCCACCCGGCTCCGCCCCGGGGTGCTGGACAACCTGGGGCTCGTCGACGCCCTCGAATGGTACGTGGGCGATTTCGAGAAGAGGTCGAAGGTGGCCTGCGTCTACAACCATTCCGATGTGCCGAGAGTGGACGACCGTGTCGCGACGTCGGCCTACCGGATCGCCCAGGAGGCCCTGACCAACGTGGCGCGCCACTCTCTCGCGACGCGGGTGGACGTTTCCCTTCGGGCGGAGGAGGGCGCCCTGACGTTGTCCGTCGAGGACGACGGGAGGGGTTTCGATCCCCGGGAGCTTTCGGAATCCAAGGGGCTGGGGGTGGCGGGGATGCGCGAGCGGGCGGAGCTGATCGGCGGGAAGCTTTCGGTCCGGTCCCGTCCGGGCGAAGGGACGAAAGTCTGCCTGAGGGTCCCCCTCGGCGGCGCGAAGGAGGTCCTCCATTGATCCGGGTGCTTCTGGCCGACGACCACAGCGTCGTCCGGGACGGCCTGCGCCGCCTCGTGGAAGGGGCCGGCGACATGACCGTCGTCGCGGAAGCCGCCGACGGGCGGGAAGCGATCCGGAAGGCCCGCGAAATCTCGCCGGATGTGGCCGTCGTCGACATCTCCATGCCCGGTCTCGACGGCCTGGAAGTCGTCCGGCAGATTCTTGCCACGCATCCGAACATGCCGATATTGATCCTGACGATGCACGAGGAGGAGCAGTACGTCGTCCGGGCGATCGGCGCGGGCGCCAAGGGTTATATCACGAAGCGCTCGGCGGCCGAGCAGCTCCTGCAGGCCATCCGGAAGGTCCACGCCGGCGGGCGCTACTTGAGCGAGTCCGCGTCCGATGCGCTGGCCGCGCGCATGGCCAAGGGGGGCGACACCGGCTCGCTCATGGATACCCTCTCGGACCGGGAGATCCAGGTGCTCCGCGCCCTGGCGCTCGGCCGGAGCAACAGGGAGATCGCCGAGGCCTACAGCATCAGCATCAAGACGGTCGATACGTACCGGTTCCGGCTGCTTAGGAAACTCGATCTTCGGAATAATGCGGAGCTGACCCGTTTCGCGATCCGGAATCGGATCGTCGAGCCCTGAGCCGCTTTGTAAGAAAATCTCTGATAGAGAAATCAAAACCGCCCCGATATCGGCGCTTCCCCCCTTCTGCTATCGTCGGGACAATCTCATCTTCCCGACGGGACCGCAAGCGGCTCCCTTTCACCTTGGGGGGAGAGTGACGGAGCGGGCCGGTCCGCGCCGCCCGATTTACGGTTGGGAGCGCGGTTGATTTCCGGCTTGCAGCTGGAATATAGTTTGGGAATCCCGCAATTTTTGCACGTGGGTCCGCGCGGTTTGTGGCGGAAAAACTTGTGAGGAGGGGAGGGTCTCCATGCGAATCGTCCGGAAAGGTTTGATCGGGATTTTCGTTTTGGTAATGGCGTCGTTTCTTTGCGGCGCCGCCTCGGCCGCCGAACCGATCAAGGTCGGAGTCGTGCTGCCGCTGACCGGCTCCATGGCCAAGTTCGGCGAGATCGAGAGACGGTCCTTCGAGATGGCATTGGAGGAGATCAATGCGAAGGGCGGGGTGAAAGGCCGCAAGATCGAGCTGGTCTTCGAGGACGATACCGGGAAGCCCGACGTGGGGCGGTCCGCGGTCGAGAAGCTGATCTCCCGGGACAAGGTGCCCGTCGTGACGGGAGGGTATTCGAGCGCCGTCGTCGCCGCGGCCGCGCCCGTCGCGCACCAATTGAAGGTGCCCTTCGTCATCTGCACCGGGGCGGCGGACGACGTTACCGAGAAGGGCTATGAGTACGTCTTCCGCATCAACCCGACCGCCAGCGAATACCCCGAGGCGACCAAGTCCTTCCTCAAGGGGGTCGCCAAGGTCAAGACCGCCGTCATCCTTTATGAAAACACCCAGTTCGGCCAGTCGAGCTCCAAGGCGTTCGAGGAAGACTGCAAAGAGCTGGGGATCCAGGTCCTCATGAAGGAGGGCTACAGCGCGGGGGCCATCGACTTCAAGCCGCTGCTCACCAACGTCAAGGCGAAGAACCCGGACCTGATCTACATGGTTTCCTACGTTCTCGACGCTTCGCTTCTCATTCGCCAGGCCAAGGAGCTCGACATCAATCCCAAGCTCTTCGTGGGCGGCGCCGCGGGGTTCACTCTTCCCGAATTCCAGATGAGCGCGGGGCCGGCGGCCGAATACGTCTTCTCGGCCACGCTGTGGACCCCGAACCTTCGCGACAAGGACTATCCGGGCGCGAAGAAGTACTTCGACAACTTCCGGGCGAGATACAAGTCCGACACCGAGTACCACGGCGCGGAGGCGTACGCCTCGATGTACGTCGTCGCCGACGCCCTCAAGCGGACCAAGAGCTTTACTCCCAAGGACGTCCGGGACGCCCTGGCGGCCACGAACATGAAGACCGCCTTCGGTCCGGTCAAGTTCATCTCCTACGGCAAGAAGACGCAGCAGAACAAGCTGCCGACCTACCTCGTCCAGTGGCAGGACGGGAAGCTGGAGACCGTGTGGCCCAAGGATGTCGCTACGAAGAAGGCGTTGTATCCCACTCCCAAGTGGAGCGCGCGGAAGTAGCCCGCAGGCGCTTGGAGTGAAGCGGTAGATTGACGCCGGGCGGCCCCGCGGTCCAGGGGCCGCCCGAATCCGTACGCGAATATCGGCCCGCGGCCGATGCCGGGAGAGTCCATGGACGTGTTTCTGCAGATCCTTGTTGCGGGTTTCCTGAAAGGGGGCCTGTACGCCCTGATCGGGATCGGGATGACCCTTATCATGGGGGTCATGGGGATCATCAACCTCGCCCACGGCCAGCTGATGATGGTGGCGATGTACGTGACCTTCGTCCTGCACAGCTTCTTCGGCGTCGACCCATACCTCTCCCTGTTCGTCGCCATGCCCGCCCTGTTCCTCCTGGGCGTGGTGATCCAGAAGTACCTCCTTAACCCCCTGATCAAGGCGGAGACGATCCTTCCGGAGAACCAGGTGCTCATGACGGTCGGCATCGGCATGGTGCTGACCGAAGTGATCCGGTTCATCTTCAAGTCCGATTACAAGTCGGTCACGACGAGCTACACCGGTGCGACGTTCTTTCTCGGGTCGATCTCCTTCAGCTGGGCGCTGGTGGTGGCTTTCGGCATTGCCGTCGCCTTCACCGTGGCGATGTTCTTCTTCCTGATAAAGACGGACCTGGGCCGTTCCATCCGCGCCACGGCGCAGGACAAGGATGCGGCCATCCTCATGGGTGTCAACACCCGGCGGATCACCGTCATCACCTTCGGGCTGGGGACGGCCCTGGTGGCGTGCGCGGGGACGCTGCTCGTCCCGGTGTACTACGTTTTCCCGGACCTCGGCGGGCCGTTCACCGCCAAGGCGTTCATCATCACGATCCTCGGCGGCCTGGGGTCGACGGTGGGCGCCATCTTCGGCGGGGTCACCCTCGGGTTGGCGGAGAGCCTTGGGGCCACCTACCTGGGGATGGAGTACGAGGACATCGTCGGGCTCACCATCTTCGTGCTGGTGCTCCTCTTCCTCCCCGGCGGCTTCAAGCGCCTGACGAAGGTCTAGGGGAGGAAGCCCGGTGAAGAAACGCCTCTATCCCCTGATCCTTCTCGCCGTCCTTGCCGGCTTCCCTCTCGTCGTCGAGGATAACTACTACCAGCACCTGATGATCCTGTTCCTGATGTGGGTCGTGATCGGATCGGCCTGGAACATGATCGCCGGGTACACGGGCCAGGTCTCGTTCGGAGACGCGGCGTTCTTCGGCAGCGGGGCCTACGCGGCCGGTCTCCTGGCGCACCACCTCCATGTCTCCGCGTGGTGGGGGATGGCCATCGGGGGCCTCGCCGCCCTTGCGGTGGGCTTCCCGTTCGGATGGATCTGCTTCCGGCTCCGGGGCGCCTACTTCGCGCTGGCCACGCTGGCGCTCAACGAGGTCCTCCGGCACGGGACGACCATCGCCGAGTCGTTCACCCGGGGGATGCTCGGGATCATGATCATGCCCACCTTCGTGTCCAAGGTGCCCTATTACTACATCGCGCTGGGCATGGCGGTCGTGAGCGTCTTGAGCGTGCGACTGCTTATCCGCTCCAAGCCGGGCTACTACTTCGTCTCCATCCGGGAGGACCAGGACGCGGCGGAGAGCCTCGGGATCGACACCCATTTCTACAAGATGCTCTCGCTTGCCTTCGCGGCGTTCTGGACCGGGATGGCCGGCTCGCTGTACATGAATTACATGGGGTTCATCGACCCCCACGTCGTCTTCTCCCTGCACGACATTTCCATCATGGCGATCCTCGTCGGCATCGTGGGCGGGGTGGGGACGGTCTACGGCCCGACGGTGGGCGCGTTCATCATGGTCGCGGTCCAGGAGATGTTCCGCTCCGGCTTTTTCGGCCTGTTCAAGTTCCTGGCCGAGACGACGGGATCCGAGAGCGTCCGGGCGCTCGCGGATGTCCTGACGAAGGGGCACGTCCTCGGGTTCGGCCTGCTGGTCGTCCTCGTCATCCTGGTGCTGCCGAACGGGATCGTGGGGGATTGGGACAAGATCAAGAAAAAAGTGTTCCGCATCCATTCGCCCGCGTAAGGAGTCTTTCTTGGCGTACTTCAAGGTGGAGAGCCTGGTCAAGTACTTCGGCGGCCTTGCGGCGGTCAACGGCGTGAGCTTCGAGGTCGCGAAGGGAGAGATCTTCGGGCTGATCGGACCCAACGGCTCCGGCAAGACCACTACGTTCAACATGATAAGCGGGTACCACCGCCCCACGTCCGGGAGGGTGATCTTCAAGGGCCGGGAGATCCACCACCTGAAGACCTACAAGATCTGCAAGCTGGGGATCGGCAGGACTTTCCAGGTGGTGAAGCCCTTGGGCCGCATGAGCGTCCTCGACAACGTCATCGCCGCCGCTTTCTCACGGGTCAACACGATGGCGGAAGCCCGCGAGCTGGCGCAAAAGTCGATCGAGTTCTGCGGGCTCTCCCACGTCAGGGACGTGCTCGCCAAGTCGCTGCCGATCGCCGGGCGCAAGCGGTTGGAGATCACTCGGGCCATGGCTACCCAGCCGGAACTCCTCCTGCTGGACGAGACCGCAGCAGGGCTGAACCCGACGGAGCTCATCGAGGCGATCGACCTCATCAAGAAGATCCGCGACAACGGGACCACGATCGTCATCATCGAGCACATCATGCACGTGATCATGACCATCTCGGACCGGATCCACGCGATCAACTTCGGGCAGACCATTGCCGAGGGGACACCGGTGGAGGTCGCAAGGAACCAGGCGGTCATCGAGGCCTATCTGGGGACCGACTATGCTTAGCATCGAGAACATCGACGTCCGCTACGGCGACCTTCAGGTTCTGTGGGGCGTCTCCTTCGAGGTGCGCGAAAGGGAGATCGTCGTCCTGGTGGGGGCCAACGGGGCGGGCAAGTCCACGACCCTGAAGGCGATCTCCGGGATCCTGAAGCCCAGTTCCGGCAGCATCCGGTTCGACGGAATCCACCTGGACCAGGTGCCCTCCGACAAGGTCATCGGTTACGGAGTGGTCCACGTCCCGGAAGCCAGGCGGCTCTTCCGGGAGATGTCCGTCGAGGAGAACCTCATCATGGGGTCTCTGTCGCGCCCCGCGAAGGCCAAGCGGAAGGAAACGCTGGAATATGTCTACGGCCTCTTCCCGCGCCTGCGGGAGCGGCGCAAGCAGGCGGCCGGGACGCTCTCCGGAGGGGAGCAGCAGATGTGCGCCATCGGAAGGGGGCTGATGGCCCTTCCCAGGGTGCTCATGTTCGACGAGCCGTCGCTCGGCCTTGCGCCCATCCTGGTGCAGGAGGTCTTCGAGATCGTCAAGCGGATCAAGGAGGAAGGGGTGACGATCCTCCTCGTGGAGCAGAACGTCCGGCAGACGCTGGCTTTGTGCGACCGGGCCTACGTCCTCGAGAACGGCCGTGTCGTCCTCCACGGAACCGGGAGCGAGTTGATGGCCGACGGCCACGTCAAAGAAGCCTACCTGGGGTTGTAAGGGGCCCCTTGAGAGCCCCTGGCAGTGCGGGGTCACGCGAAGCAGATGCAGTAGCCGTTGTCCATCCCGGCCGCGGAGAGGTCCTTTGTCTTCCTGACGCCTGCGCAGGCGATCCGGGTGCGCGCCATGGATGAGTAGATCTTCGGGCGCGGCGATACCCTGGCGGGATCGTCCTCCGGGATGTCCTTCGTGGCGACGTGGAGGATCGCCTTTTCGGTGAGCGCCTCGTAGGCCGCGTAGAACGGGTGTTCCTCCGAGATGTCCCCGTGCTGGTCCCGCATGTGGTACCAGCAGCCGCCGCCGTGAAAGTACCGCAGATCGGCGACCTTCCCGCCTCCTCTGGGCAGGACGGTGAACTCCCGGATCCGGCGCACCGCGGCGCTCTCGCGCCAAAGCCGCCCGATCTCCCCCGGGATGTAGTTTCCCTGCCCGTCCAAGAGGTACCCGAGGTTGAAGGCCGTGTCGTGCATCGTCGTCGCGCAGGGGTGCAGCATCCCGTCCGCGTTGATCCCCAGGATCGTGTAGCCGGCCCCGCACAGGTCCTTGCGGGGGCCGTTGGAAGCCAGCGCCTCGAAGATCTTGTCGTTGGTGATCTTGATCTTCGTCCGGACGCCGTCCCTTTTCGCCTGCCGGACGGCCTCCTTGCAGCCCGTGACGACGTCGATCAGCTCCGCCGCGGAGAGCTTCGCGGTTCCCCCGGCCCGGGCGTTCCCCGCGTCGAGGACGTAGATTATGTGGTGATAGTCGACGCCGTGCCCGGCTTCCGAGAACCCGGCCAGGAGCCGCGTGAGCTCCGGCAGGCGCGGGGCGGTCCGCGGCGTGGGGGTCGAGCTTACCCCGACTCGGATCCCGGCGCGGAGCAGGCAGCGGATCCCCTCCACCGCCTTCGCGAACGATCCTTTTCCGCGCAGAAGCGCGTTGCTCTCCTCGTCGGGCCCCTCGAGGCTGATCTGGACGACCAGCCGCTCGCGGAACGACGCCAGCACCGCGGCCCGCTCCGGCGTGAGCAGCGTTCCGTTGGTGAACAGGATCGCCCGGGACCGTTTCGTCGCCCCTTCCAGCAGCGCAAAGAGGTCGCCTCGCAGGAACGGCTCGCCCCCGGTCAGGTAGAAGATCTCCGCTCCATACGACCGGCACTCGTCCATCATTGCCAGCAGCGCGTCCGTTCCGACCCGCCGGCGGTCCTTCGCCACCCGCTCGTAGGTGTAGCAGTGGCGGCACGCCATGTTGCATTCGAAATTGGCGACGATCCAGACCTCGTGGAGCTTCTCCGGGCGGAGGAGGCGTGACCGCTCGACGAGCTCGTCGGTGATCGGCGACGTGGAGAGGAACTCCTTGCGCGCGAGGTCGGCGGTGAACTTCCGCAGAGCCTTCTCGGCCTCGTCCCGGGGAAGGATGCCTGAGGACGCCGCCGCCGCAACCGCCTCCGCGAGCGTCTTCCCGGGGAGCCCGCGCAGGACCTCGATCCCCGGCCGGTTGAGGCAGACCCAGTTGGCGCGCGCAAGGTCGATGGCTACGTATGCCCCGTCCTTTTCGCGGACATCGTACTCGGGCAGAAAAAACCGACCGGCGGGGTCAAGGGGAAAGGCCATCGTCCTCCGCCTCACTCCTCCTCGATGGACTGGAGGGCCTGCACCCCGTGCACGAGGGACGCCCCGCCGCGGATGACGGCGGCGACGTGAACGGCTTCCAGCATCTCCTCCCGGGAGGCGCCGGTCGAGGAGGCCGCCTTCGCGTGGACGTCGATGCAGTACGGGCACTGGATGGCATGGGCGACCGCGAAGGCGATCAGCTCCTTGGTCTTCTTCCCCAGCGCGCCCTCCGCGAACGCGGCGGCGGACCAGGCGTTGTAGGCCTCGAAGGCGTCGGGGGCGAACTCCTTGAGGTCGGGAAAGGCGTTGAGGTCGGTGTTGGTGTAGAAAGGCCTGGACATGGCGGCATGCCTCCTGACGGGCAGGTTTTTGCCAGTTTAGCATGACCTCGGCGGGGAACCGGGATTCTTGACAACCCCCCCGCGCCCCAATAACGTCATCTAAAGGATGGCGGGGGACACTCATTCAACATGAGACTCGAGTTAATGAGTGTCCCCCTAGCAAAAAAGGGGAGAGCGGGATGAAGATAGAACTCGTGGTCGGCGACATCCTCCGGCATAAGGCCGATATGATCGTGGTCAACCTTTTCGAGGGGGTGAAGACCCCGGGAGGGGCGACCGGCGCGGTGGACGCGTCGATCGGGGGCGCCATCTCCGCCGCCATCCGGGACGGCGATTTCCAGGGGAAGTGGGGGGAGACCCTGCTGCTGCGTCCGGAAAAGGGGATCGCTTCCCGCCGCGTGCTCGTGCTCGGGCTCGGGAAAAAGGAGAAGTTCACCCCCGATCTCGTGCGGCAGTCTGCGCTTCCCGTGGTGCGCCTGGCGAAGAAGCTCAAGCTTTCGGCCGTCGCCTCGGTGCTCCATGGCGCGGGCGCCGGGGGGCTCGACCCGGAGACGGCGGCCCGGTTCGCGTCGCTGGGCGTCGCGCTCTCCGGCTACGAGTACGACCGGTACAAGTCGGAGAAGGGGAGCAGGCTCGAGCGGTTCCAATGGATCGAGCGCAGGCAGGCGCCGGCCGTGCCGATAAGGAAGGGGATCGCCTACGGCGCCGCGTTGGGCGGGGCGATCAACTGGGGGCGCGACCTCGTCGCATCCCCACCGGCCGACATGCGGCCGGACGGGCTGGCCCGTGCCGCGAAGGCGCTCCCCGCGGGGCTTCCTCCCGCCGCGGGAAGGAAGATCCGGGTGAAGGTGTACGGCAGGAAGGAGATCGAGGGCTGGAAGATGGGGGGGATCCTGGCGGTCGGCAGGGGCAGCGAGATCCCCCCGCGGCTCATCGTTGCCGAGTATCGCGGCGGGCGCACGGGCGATCCTTGGACGGTGCTCATCGGGAAGGGGGTCACCTTCGACACCGGCGGGATCTCGCTGAAAAAATGGGAAGGTATGGAGAAGATGAAGTACGACATGGCGGGGGGGGCCGGGATGCTGGCCGCGATCCGCGCCGCGGGCGCCCTCGGGATCCCGAAGAACCTCGTCGCCGTGGTGCCCGCGGTCGAGAACATGCCGTCGGGGACCGCCTATCGGCCCGGGGACGTGCTCCGGATGATGTCGGGCAAGACCGTGGAGGTCCTCTCCACCGACGCGGAAGGGCGGCTCATCCTGGCGGACGCCATCGCCTTCGCGAGGAAACGGTACCGCCCCGCCGCGATGGTCGACGCCGCCACGCTGACCGGCGCGTGCGTGGTGGCGCTCGGAAGCGTGACGATGGGGGTGATGGGAAACGACGCGGAGCTCGTGTCCAGGATGAAGGACGCCTCCTCGGCCTCCGGGGAAAAGGCGTGGGAGCTGCCCCTGCACGAGGAATATTCCGAGCAGATCAAGAGCGAGGTGGCGGACCTGAAGAACGTCGGCGGGCCGGAGGCGGGCGCGATCACCGCCGGGTATTTCCTGAAGGAGTTCGCCGGGGCCACCCCCTGGGTCCACCTCGACATCGCCGGCGTGGCGTGGATGGAGAAGGACAAGGCGGGATACGCTCCCGGTCCGACAGGCGTGCCGGTCCGGCTCATTGTGCAATTCCTTTCCCAGGCGGGCAGGAGGTAGGACCGTCTTGTTCATCCGGAGGAAATGATGGCCGATCCCCCTCCGCTCTTTCCGAACGAACAAGAGTTTATCGGGTGCCCCCACTGCACGATCCAGATCCCTGCGGGCACGGCGGTGTGCCCGCATTGCCGGCAGGTCCTTGGGCCCCCCGGGAAGAGGCCGCCGGTTTCGTGGAGAGGGGAGGGGTCCGATTTCAGGCGGATCCTCCGGGAACAGGTCAAGTTCACGTCTTTCGAGAAGCTGTGGTTCCGTTACGGAAAATGGATCAAGGTGGCGGGGCCGATCCTTGCGGCCCTCCTCCTCCTTCTCCTGGTGAACCGGATCTGGGTGGGCTACAAGGTGCGCGTGGCGCCGAACCCGGAGCTGCCGATCGCAGTGAAACAGGAGAGGCGGGACAAGGCCGTCCTGTTCAAGGTCACCGTGACGAACAAGGGGGAGGACATCCCGGACCTCTCCCTGAAGTCGGTCGGGGTGGTGATGGAGTTTGTCTACCGGGACGGGCGCCGGGAGAAGAAGACGGCGTTCCCGAAGGCCGAGTACCACGGAGAAGGCGCCCTGCTCCATGGGGAATCGGGGAGCTTCGAGATCGAGGCGCCGGCCGCCGGGCTCTCGGAGGTCGTTCTGCGAAGCCAGGTCTTCGACCTGGGGATGGGACAGATCCTCATCCGGCCCGGCGGCGGGAGGACGGTCGCGCCTGGCCGGAGGTGAGCCTCCGCCCCGCCGCGAGCCATTTCCGCGTCCGTGGGCAGGCAGGGGTGGCGTGGCCCCGGGCCCAGCGGCGCAACGCTGCGAGGTCCTCCGACGTGTCCACGTCGGACTCCCGGGGCAGAAGCGCATAGGCCATCCCCGCGTTCCGGCAGCGCGAGAGGACCGCGGAGAGGACGGAGCCGGTGCTCCACTCGATCCCCCCGAACAGGGCCGGCGACGGGCCCCCCAGGCCGACGAGGTAGAATCCGCCGTCGTCTGCCGGACCGAAGACCGCATCAGCGGCCGAGGAGAGCTCCCGGAAGGCGGATCGGACCCGCGCGGCCGAGAGGGCGGGGCAGTCCGACCCCACGACCGCCACCCTGCGCGCCCCGTTGTTGAACGCCTCCCCTATCGCCCTTTCCATTCGCTCCCCGAGGTCGTCGCCTTCCTGGGGGCGCAGGTGGTACCCCCCGAAGGGACCCGCGCGAAAGTGCGCCGACGCCTCCGCGGGGGTGAAGAAGAGGTACCTTTCCACTCCACGAAGGCGTTCCATCTCTTCGGCTACGTCGGAAAGGATGCACGCGTAGAGCGCGGCGGCGTCCCGCAACGCAAGGGGCGGGCATAGCCGCGTCTTCACCTTCCCCGGGAGGGGGGCCTTCCCCATCAGGATCAAGGCGTTCTCGTGGCGCACCCGCGACCCTCCCGGCCCAGTCCCGCACGCAGGGGACATCTCCTTGACTCGAGTCTCATGTTGAAGGAGTGTCCCCTCCCATTGTATAAGCGGGAGGGGGTGCAAGGATACGGGGACTTCCGGCCGCTCCCGCGCATCCCTTCGGCCGGTGGCGCTCGCCCGTTCCCGGGCTAGGCACCGGGCCGATTGTCAAGAGGCGGCCAAGCGACTGCATTGAAGCCATTTCGGGCCTGGAGGGCCGGTTGCCCCGGAGCATCAAGGTAGTAATACCCATGGTCCTTTCTCTCGTTCTCGCGATCGCCGCGCCCGCATCCCGTGCCGAGGACCGGCGCGAAGAAGCGTGGCGGGAGAAGACGGAGGCGATCGATACGCTCTTCGACTTGGGAGGGGAGGCCGCCGCGGCAGGGATCGTTTTCTACCTGAAGGACCGGGAGCTGGCTGTCCGCAGCTACGCCATGCGGAGGCTAGTGGACCTGGGACCCGTCGCGGTCGATTCGCTGATCGCCGCGCTGGGAAACGAGGAGGTGCGTTGGCTGGCGAGCGGCGCCCTGATTAACATCGGGAACGAGTCCCTCCGC
Organism: Deltaproteobacteria bacterium; assembly: GCA_016220005.1. GTDB lineage: Bacteria > Desulfobacterota > Deferrimicrobia > Deferrimicrobiales > Deferrimicrobiaceae > JACRIV01. The sequence continues at coordinate 25,299 of JACRIV010000072.1, read as the reverse complement.
AAGACCGTCCTGGCCCTCAAACACGCCGACCCCGTCGTCCGGCGCAACGCGCTCTTCATACTCCGGCAGCTCGACGCCCGGGCTGCCGCCCCGTCCATCCAGGCGGCGCTCTCCGATTCCGACCCGTCGGTCCAGGTCCAGGCGATCCATACCGTGGCCCAGTTCGGCGGCGAGGGCGCCTTGCGCCTTGTCATGGGCAAGGTCGACAGTTCGGACCCGCAGGTCCGGCGGGCCGCCGAGGAGGCCCTCCGCAAGGTCGGGGGAGGGAGGCGCCCCTCGGGCGGCATCACGGAGGTCTGCCCCCCGTAACGATGCCCCCGTAACGATTGCCTTGGCCGGCCGCCGCAAGTAGAATAACTATTCCATTTTCCCCCGAGAGGAGCGCCATGAAGGAGAAAGCGAGGAGGGTCTTGAGCATCGGGCTGCCCAAGGGGAGCCTCCAGGACTCCACTCTCAACCTGTTCAAGAAGGCCGGGTTCAACATCACGGTGGGGTCCCGCAGCTACGTTCCCTCCATCGACGACGAGGAGCTCTCGGGGCTTTTGATCCGCGCCCAGGAGATGGCGCGGTACGTCCAGGACGGCATTCTCGACCTCGGACTGACCGGGCGGGACTGGGTGATGGAGCAGAACGCGAAGGTCAAGGAGGTGTGCACCCTCCAATACGCGAAGGGGGGCTTACGGCTCGTCCGCTGGGTGGTGGCGGTCCCCAACGAGTCGTCCATCAAGCGCATCGAAGACTTGCAGGGCAAGCGGGTGGCCACGGAGCTCGTGCAGTACACCCGGAGGTTCCTGAAGGAAAAAGGGATCGACGCGCTGGTCGAGTTCTCGTGGGGCGCGACCGAAGTGAAGGCCCCGCGCCTCGCGGACGCGATCGTGGAGCTGACCGAGACGGGCAGCTCCCTGCGGGCAAACAACCTCCGCATCGTCGACACGGTCCTCGAGTCGACAACCGTGCTGATCGCCAACCGCGACGCGTGGAAGGACCCATGGAAGAGGCAGAAGATCGAAAACATCGCGATGCTCCTCACGGGCGCCCTGCGGGCGCAGGAAAAGGTCGGGCTCAAGATGAACGTCCGGCGGACGGAACTGGACACCGTCCTCAAGGTGCTCCCGGCGCTCCAGAACCCGACGATCTCGTCCCTGAGCGAAGCCGGCTGGTTCAGCCTCGAGGTGATCGTCGACGAGAAGACCGTGCGCGAATTGATCCCCGTGCTCAAGAAGTCGGGCGCCTCGGGGATCGTCGAGTACCCGCTGAACAAGGTGATCCCTTAGCGAGCAGGCCCCCGGTCGCAGCGTTGGAGAAAGCCCTCTCGGCGGTCCTTGCCGCCTACGGCGGCGCGGCGCTCTCCTCCGATCCCGTCGAGTTCCCCCACCGCTTCCGCTCCGGGCCGGACATCGAGGCGGCCGCCTTCATTTCGGCCGCCTTCGCCTTCGGAAACGTCCCGCAAATCAAGGCGTTCCTCGCCCGACTGTTCGACGCCCTTGGGCCGTCGCCGCACGCGGCCCTGACCGGCCGAGGGTCCTTTCCTCCCGAGGGCATCTCCCCGCTGCGCCACCGGTTCATCTCGCCCGCCGGGGTCCGCCGGTTCCTCCGGTGCGTGCGCGCCGCGTACCTTGCGCACGGGACGCTGGAAGCGCTCTATCGGCGCGGGATCGACGATGCGGGGACGGGGGCGCGGGAATGGCTGTCCCGATTTCTCGCCTGGTTCCGCGGCGAATGGGGCGGGGCGTTTCCCAGGGAGCGGGACTTCCTCTTCCCCGATCCATGGAAGGGATCGGCGTGCAAGCGGCACAACTTGTTCCTGCGCTGGATGGTGCGCGGGGGAGACGGCGTGGATCTCGGGATCTGGACCGCCCTTTCCCCGCGGGACCTGATCGTCCCTCTGGACACCCACATGGCCCGCCTGGGGAGGTGGATGGGGCTCACGAAGCGATGTGCGGCGGATTGGAAGGCGGCGGAGGAGATCACTGCGGCCTTCCGCAGCGTGTGCCCCGAGGACCCGGTCCGGTTCGACTTCGCCCTGACCCGGATCGGGATCCTCAAGGAGTGCACCCTCCTGCGGGCAGGGGAGTGCAACCGGTGTGCGATCGCGGGGGCCTGCATCCGAAGGCGCCTTCCGGGGAGATTTTGATATTGCCGTTGTTTGTCGCTCTGGGATAGATTTGGAGAATCGATACGATATCTTGGTTTCCACGGGGGGCGGGATGCCCGACAAAAAATTGAAAATCGGGGAGATTCTCGTTGCTGCGGGCCTGATCCACGAGGATCAGCTCCAGCAGGCCTTGAAGAGCCAGAATCAACTGGGAGGGACGCTCGGCGAGAACCTCATCCGCCTGGGGTTCATCACCGAGGACGCTCTCCTGAACGCCCTGTCCGAGCAGACGGGGATGCAGCACATCAACCTGGTCAAGGTGGAAGTTCCCTCCACCATCCAGCGGCTGGTCCAACTCGAGACCGTCCGGCTGCGGAGGCTCATGCCCATCGGGTTCGAGGGGAAGCGGCTGGTCGTGGGGATGGTGGATCCGACCGACCTTTCGGCCCTGACCGACGTCGAGTTCCAGTCGGGCCACAGCACCAAGCCGGTGATCCTGTCCGCGACTCACTTCGAGCAGGCCCTCGCCTTCTTCCAGGCGCACGGGTACGGCACGGTGGCCCTGAAGCTCCAGCCCGAGAAGGAGCCGAAGCGGGCCAAGCCCGAAAAGAACCTCCCCAGCCTGCTCGAGACGCTGGTTTCGTGGAAAGGCCAGGACCTGCACCTGTCCGCGGGGGCGATCCCGTCGATTCGTGTCGACAACGAGATCCGGCGCCTGAACCTCCCGGCGCAGAGGCCCGCCGAGATCGAGCAGATGATCCACGGCATCATGACGGCGGAGCAGAAGCGCACCTTCCAGGAGAACCTGGAACTCGACTTCGCCTATTCGCTGAACGGCGTGGCCCGCTTCCGTTGCAACGTCTACCGGCAGAGGAACTCGATCGCCTTCACCGCCCGGCACGTCGCGGACGCCATCCCGACCGCGGCCGAGCTGGGGCTCCCCGATTTCCTCCGGGAGTTCGCCCTCAAGACCCAGGGGCTGATCCTCGTCACGGGACCCAACGGGCACGGCAAGTCCACGACGCTCGCCAACCTCGTGGAGACGATCAACCGGGAAAGGAAGGCCAACGTCGTCACGATCGAGGACCCGGTCGAGTACACGCATCGCCACATGAACTCCAACGTCAACCAGCGCGAGGTGGGGACCGACACGCTGTCCTTCGCGGACGGGCTGCGCCACATCTTCCGACAGAACCCCGACGTGATCGTCATCGGGGAGCTCCGGGACTACGAGAGCATCTCCATCGCGCTCACGGCCGCGGAAACCGGGCACCTCGTCATGGGGACGCTCCACTCACTGAGCGCCACGTCGGCGGTGGACCGGATCATCGACGCCTTCCCGGCGAGCCAGCAGCTCCAGGTCCGCGCGCAGGTCGCCGACTGCCTCCTGATGGTCTTCAGCCAACGCCTGCTCCGAAGGGCGTCCGGCCCCGGCCGGATCCTGGCCTGGGAGAGGATGAGCTCCTCCCTGCGGGTCCGCAACGCCATCCGGGAAGGGAAGGTCAGCCTGCTGCGGGGGATGATGCAGACCAACGTCGAGGAGCTGGTGAGCATCGACTGGAACCTGGCGGAGCTGGTATCCACGGGCAAGGTGAAATACGAGGAAGCGCTCAAGTACGCCGACAGCGGCACGTACCTGAACGACCTCCTCAAGGTCCGGGGGGTCTTCAAGTAGGCTTTGCCATAGGCGAGGGAGGGAAAGGATGATCGGGAAGAAAGTCCGCCTCGAGCGGATCATGGACCGGAACACCCGCAGGACGGTGATCGTGCCGATGGACCACGGGGTGACCGTCGGCCCCATCCCCGGCCTCGTCCAGATCCCGCCGGCCGCGAACCTCATCGCGGAGGGAGGGGCCAACGCCGCCGTGGTGCACCGCGGCGCCGCGATGTTCGGCCACCGCGGGTACGGCAAGGACCTGGGGCTTATCCTTCATCTCTCCGCCAGCACGAACCTTTCTCCCGACTCCAATCGGAAGGTTCTGGTGGCGACCGTGGAGGACGCACTGCAGATGGGCGCGGACGCGGTGTCGATCCACGTGAACCTCGGGGCGGACGACGAGGCGCAGATGCTGCGGGACTTCGGGGTGATGTCCAGCTCGTGTCAGCGGTGGGGGATGCCGCTCCTCGCGATGATCTACACCCGCGGCCCCAAGATCAAGAACGAGTACGACGTCCGGTACGTGCGCCACGCCGCCCGCGTGGGCGCGGAGATGGGGGCGGACATCGTCAAGGTCCCTTACACCGGCAGCCCCGAGAGCTTCCGCGAGGTGGTGGACGGGTGCGCCTCGCCGGTCGTCATCGCCGGCGGGGAGAAGATGGAGAGCGACGAGGACGTCCTCCGGATGGTCCGGGACGCCGTCTCCGCGGGAGGCGCCGGGGCTTCCATCGGACGCAACGTCTTCCAGCACCGGTCCCCGGCCTCGATGGTGCGGGCCATCGTGGCGCTCGTCCACGGGGGCGCCTCCCTTCAGGAGGCGACCGGCATACTGAAGGCTAGGGGCAAGTGATGCCCCCCGTAATCTGGGCGCGGGTCATCCCGTGGGACAAGGAGGCGGCGGTCGCCGCCCTGGAGTCGGGCGTCGACACGCTCTGGGTCCCCGACGGGTGCGCCGCCGCCGTGCGGGAGCTCGGGCGGGTCCGGGCCGCCTGCGCGGAAGGCGACCTCCGGGAAGGGCGGGATTTCCGGGTGACCCGGATGGAGGGGAAGGAGGACGAGGCGGCGATCCTTTCTTCCCCCCCCGAGACGATCTGGGCGGTATTCCCCCGGGAACGGGAAGTGATCCCCCTCGAGAACCTCGTGGCCTGGCGGAGGAAGATCCTGGTGGCGGCCCGGACCCCCGAGGAGGTGACGCTCTACCGGGGTGTCCTGGAAAAAGGGGTCCACGGGATTGTCCTTTCCCCGTATTCCCCGGGACGGATGCGCGCCCTTGCGGAAGCCGCCCGCACCGGGGCCGAAAGGGTCCCGCTTGTCGAGGGAAGAGTCACGGAGATCTCCATGCTGGGGATCGGCGACCGGGCCTGCGTGGACACCTGCACGCTGATAGAGGGGAGCCGCGGGTTGCTGGTGGGGAATTCGAGCGCGGGGCTCTTCCTCGTGTGCGCCGAGAACGTCCCCAACCCTTACGTGCTTCCGCGCCCCTTCCGGGTCAATGCGGGAGGGATCCACTCCTACTGCAGGCTGCCTGGGGGGCGGACCGCCTACCTGTCGGAGCTCTCCTCCGGGTCCGAGGTGCTCATTGTCGACGATGCGGGCGGCGGAGAGACCGCCCATGTCGGGCGCGTCAAGGTGGAGCGCCGCCCGCTGCTGCTCGTCCGCGCGAAGTCCTCTTCCGGGGCGGTCCACTCCGTCATCCTCCAGAACGCGGAGACGATCCGGCTGGTGGGCCCGGGAGGGACGACCGCCTCCGTGGCGAAGCTGGCCGTCGGGGACGCCGTCCTCCTCGCGGAAGAGGCGGCGGGCAGGCACTTCGGCGTGGCGGTCGAGGAAACGATCCGCGAAAAATGAGGCGGTCCTCTCCCATGGGGGGTATAATTAAAGAGTCACCGGCTGAAGCTGGCGGCCCGCCATCGAAAAGTCGAGAGCGTCCGCAGCTTACCCGGTATAATGCTGAAGCTGGCGGCTCGCTTGCCCGAATTCCTGGGTGCCCGCAACGTGGCCGGAGCGTTGATGGTTGTAACTTAAAGGAGGAGAAATGTTCGGACTAGGGTTGCCGGAGCTCCTGATACTTCTCGTGATCGTCGTCCTGCTGTTCGGGGCGGGCAAGCTCCCGCAGATCGGCGCAGGCCTTGGGGAAGGAATACGGAACTTCAAGAAGTCGATGAAAGAGAAGGACGAGGTCGACGTCACCCCCGCCAAGACCGACGAGCGGAAAAAGTAGCCGCGCCGCGGTCCCTTAAGCGCTGTCTTCCCGCGCTTCCCTACTCGCCGTCCTTCGCCTCCAGGCGATAGGCGTCGATCCCTTCGGGAATATTGAAGAACACCACCATGAAGGGCACCGATTTGCCCGGGGCGATGTCCATGTTGACCAGCTTCTCGCCGAAGCGGTTCGACATGGCTTCCTCGATCTTCTCACGGGGGGCCACGCGCAGCGTTTCCCCCGGCAGGATGTTCCCCGCGTAGCAGGTCCTCTCCGCGATCGGCCGGTCATTGCCGTCCAATAACGCCGCGTGGATCCGGATCCCGCTCTTGCGGGTCCGGCCGACGTTCGCCACCTGCCCCTTGATGATGAACAGGTTTCCCGCTTTCGCGCTGGACTCGTAATAGCCGATCAGGTTCCGCACGTCGTACTGCGGGCCGGGCTTGCCGCCGCGCAGCCACAGCGACTCCATTCCGGGGATGAGCCCCCGCAGAAGATCCTGGCCGCTCTTCGTGAACCCGAGGTAGGCTCCGCCCCCCGCAAGGGCTGCGAATATCAGGACGAGGGTGATGACGGAGGGCCGCAGGAAGGAGGAACGTGCCGGCGCCTCCACCGGGGGCTTCTGCCGGAGATAGGCCTTCGCGGCGGGCGCCTCCTCGGGAGGCGCAAGGGGCTTTGCTTCGGCTTGTCCCGGTTGCCCGGGTTCCGCCTGCCTGCCCGGAGGCTCGCCGGGCGCCGAGGCCGGTTCCGCCGGGGGGATGAGCACGGCGGCGGGCTTCGGCGCCTCCGCGGCTTCCTCCTCCGCGCGGAGGAGCTGCGGCTCGGCGGTGACGCTGGTGGAGATGTCGAACGCTTCCCGTTTGTCCCCCCTTTCGTACTCCTCCTTCAGGAACGCGAGGGAGTCGGTATCGCTCAGCAGGAATTCGGACCGGAACGGCGTCTCGGGAGCGGGGGCCTCTTTCGGAAGCTCCAGTTTCTCCTCGGGGCTGAAATCCACGGTCAGGTCGCCCGGCCCGGGAACTTCGCCTTTTTCCCCCGCCGGGAGGGGCTCCTCCAGCCCCGAGGAAGAGAGGAACTTTTCAAAGGCGATGTCGACCTCGTCCTTTTCGGGAGGCGGTTCCTCGACGGAGGACGGGGCGGCCGCAGGGACGGTTTCGGCGAACGAAGGCGCGGGTTCCTCTGCCGGGGACGGAGGCGGAGGCGCGGTTTCCACGAACGAAGAGGCAGGCTCCTCGATCGGTCCGCGTGCGATCGGGGAGAAATCGGCCCGCGGTTCGGGCTCCGGCTGTTCGGGCGGGGGTGCGGCGGGAGGAATGGAAGGCGCCGGCTGCTCCCCCAGCGTCTCCCGGACGACGGAACGCAGATCGAGGAGGTCCCCGCCGGTTTCAACCGGGGAGGGGGCCGGGGAGGTCTCGGGCTTGATGACCACGATCGATTCCCCGCACCGGCGACAGCGCACGCGCGCTCCGCGCCCTTTGATCTTGGCCTCATCCAACCGGAAACGCGCACTGCATGTGGGGCACTGAATGATCATCTGCATCCTCCGTTCAAGTTCTTTCGTTGGCCGGAGATCCTCCCCCGACTATAGTTAATTTCGGCCGGCCGCTCAAGCCCGCACCGACGCCTTGTTATGGGCACGCGCTCCCACGGCGCAGAGCAGGATCCCCCCCTCGTAGAGGACGTAGAGCGGCGCCGCGATCAGGATCTGGGAGACGACGTCCGGGGGGGTGAGGACGGCGCCCAGGATCAGCACGCCCAGGATGGCGACTTTCCTCCCTCTTCGCAGGAGCGACGGGGTGAGGATGCCGGCCCGCCCGAGCAGGTAGAGGAGCAGCGGCAGCTCGAACATGACCCCGAAGATGAAGAGCATCCGGAGGACGAGGGAGAGGGACTCCTTCATCGACGGCATGGGGACGACGATCGTGCGGGCGAAGGACAGGAAGAAGGAGAAGACCTGGGGGATCGCCACGAAGTATCCGAAGGCCATCCCGGCGAGAAGCCCTGCCGTCGACCATCCCGCGAAGACTATGACGAGCTTGCGTTCCTTCCGGTAGAGGCCGGGCGAGATGAAGCGCCAGAGCTGGTAGAAGATCACCGGGCTGGCGAGGATGAACCCTCCCCACAGGGCGACCTTGAAGTAGGTGAGGAACGCCTCGGTGAGCTCGGTGAAGATGAGCCGGGAGTTGCCCGGGAGGTTGGCCAACAGCGGCCGGAGGAGCGCCCTGTAGATCCCCTCCGCCCAGTTGTAGCAGAGCCCCGTTCCGATCCCCAGCGCGATCAGGGACCGGATCAGCCTGAGGCGCAACTCCTCTAGGTGTTCCGACAGCGGGAGCCGGGCTTCCTCATCGTTCATCTAGTGGGGCACCAGGTTCATCCCTGGGATGGGGGCTGCGGCGGGGTCGGTCCCTTCGTCTCGGCGGGAAGCGTCGGCGTCTCGGGCGGGGTGGCGATCGCCGGCGCGGGCGGTTCTTCCTTCGCGATCTCCTCCTTCATCGCCTCGTCGATCCCCTTCTTGACCTCCTCCGAGGCTTTCTTGAACTCGGCGATCCCCTTCCCGAGGCTCTTGGCCAGGTCGGGCAGCCGCTTCGGCCCGAAGAAGATGAGGACCACGACCAGGATGATGAGCATCTCCTGAAAGCCGATTCCGAACATCTGCGTCCCCCGTGAAAATCTGATCTTATAACTATAACCCGGGTCCCGACCCAATTCCATGTTATCCGATCGGATAGGGCGCCTATCCGATCGGATGGTCGAAACCGCCGGGAACTCCTCTCCGATGCCCGCAGGGGGCTGTTTTACCGGGGCCCCGGCGGAGGCACGCCATTTGATAGAGAATTGTCCGTCTTGCCGACAAGTCACGGAATGCGACTGTACTTGTGAAGCGCAGCACTTCTAAGGAGGGGAAAAGTGTTCCTCGGTATCGACGTAGGGGCCATCAGCGCGAAGTTCGCCCTTTTCGTGCCGCCGGGGGAGCCCCCGGTATCCGATGAGATCGCGGGTTTGTTCCAGGACTCCGAGCCGATCTCCCTTTCGGGCGGGGGGAAGGGCTACCTGCTCTCGTACGACCGGCTCCAGGGGGACCCGAGCCGGAAGGTCCCGGAACGGCTCCGTTACTGGCTCGATGCGCTAGGGTCCTCCCGCGTGCGGGGGATCGCCTTCACGGGAAAGGCCGGCAAGCGTCTCGGGGAGAAACTGGGCGTCCGCTACGAGAACGATTTCCGCTGCCTCGTGAAGGCGGTCGCGGCGGCGCACCCGGACGTCCGCACGATCTTCGAAATGGGCGGGGAGAACGCCAAGGTGATACGGCTCACTCCGGGCCGGGAGGGCGAGGCGGTCCGGATCGGGGACTACGATACCAACGGGGACTGCGCGGCGGGAACCGGCTCCTTCATCGACCAGCAGGCGAACCGGATGCGGCTTGCGGTCGAGGAGGTCGGGGAGATGGTCGCCCGGGCCGCGACCTCGGCGAGGATCGCGGGGCGGTGTTCGGTCTTCGCCAAGTCCGACATGATCCACGCCCAGCAGAAAGGGTACACCCCCGAGGAGATCCTGAAAGGTCTTTGCGAGGCGGTCGCCCGCAACTTCAAGAGCAGCATCAACAAGGGGAAGGACCCGGTCGCGAAGGTGGCCCTGGTCGGAGGGTTGTTCGCCAACAAGGGGGTGGTCCGGGCGATCCACGATGCGTTCGGGTTCGCCTCCGGGGACATCGTGGTGTCCCGGGCGTTCGCCCACTTGAGCGCCCTCGGCGCCGCCATGGCCGCGGCGGAGGCCCCGGAACCCGAACGGAAGGCGGAGAGGGCGGCGACGCTCGATGTCTCCCCGGGCAACGGGGCGGGCGAGACGGGCAAGGCGTTCCCGGCCTGGCCGCCCCTTACCACGGAAAACGTCGTATTCCTGCGGGACCGCGTCGTTCTCCCTCCGAAAATCGACGGGAAGCCGGAGGTCTTCCTCGGCATCGACATCGGCTCGGTGAGCACCAACTTCGCCCTGATCGACTGGGAGGGGAACCTCCTCAAGGAGATCTACGTCCGCACGCAGGGGCGGCCCGTCCAGGTGGTGACGGACGGCCTGCGGGACCTGTGGGAGGAGTTCGAAGACTCCGTGACGATCCGCGGCGTGGGGACCACCGGGTCGGGGCGGGAACTCATCGGGGAGCTGGTGGGCGCCGACGCGGTTCAGGACGAGATCACCGCCCACAAGACGGGCTCCACCTTCATCAGCCGGCGCTTCTTCGGCCAGCCGGTGGACACCATCTTCGAGATCGGCGGGCAGGACTCCAAGTTCATCGGCCTTTCAAACGGCGTCGTCGTCGACTTCGCGATGAACGACGCCTGCGCGGCGGGGACCGGCTCGTTCCTCGAGGAGCAGGCGGAGCGACTGGGGATCCAGATCAAGGGGGAGTTCGCGCAGCTCGCCCTCTCCTCGAAGGCGCCCCTCCGGATGGGGGAGCGGTGCACGGTCTTCATGGAGCAGGACCTGAACAACTATCTCCATCAGGGTGCGGACAAGGTCGACCTCGTGGCGGGACTTGCCTACTCCGTGGTCCTCAATTACCTCAACCGCGTGGTGCGGGGGCGCCGGATCGGCGAGACGATCTACTTCCAGGGGGGTACGGCCTACAACGACGCGGTGGCGGCCGCCTTCACCCACATCCTCGGGAAGAAGATCATCGTCCCGCCGCACAACGGGGTCATCGGCGCCATCGGCATGGCGCTGCTCGCCCGCGACAAGGCGAAGGCGCTGGGGAGCCCCACGCGGTTCCGCGGTTTCGACCTGCAGAAGGTGGACTACCGGCGCAAGGAATTCGTCTGCAAGGGGTGCAGCAACTTCTGCGACATGCAGGAAATCCGGATTGACGGGACCCGGACGTACTGGGGCGACAAGTGCTCCGACAGGTACCGGAAGACCGCCCGCACCGACATCCGCCCGGTGATCGACGACCTTCCGACTCGGAGGACCGAGTATCTCGACCGCCTGGCTTCGATCGGCGGGGCCGGGCCGAGGGGCACCGTGGGATACCCGCGGGCCATGTACTTCTACGAGCGGTTCCCCTTCTGGAAAGCGTTCCTTTCGAGCCTCGGATTCGGCGTGAAGGTCAGCCCCAGGACCGACAAGGGAATCGCCCGGGAGGGGTTCGAGCTGACGGTCGCCGAGCCCTGCCATCCGATCCAGGTCGCCCACGGCCACGTGGCGGCGCTCCTGCGGGACGGGATCGACTTCCTTTTCCTCCCCAACGTCATCAATTCGGAGACGGCCCACACCCACACGGAGTCCCACTTCTGCCCATGGGGGCAGACGCTCCCGTTCGTCGTCGGCGCCGTCCCGAAATGGGAAAAGGAGCTGCGGCAGAAGCTCCTCTCCCCCACCGTCCGCTTCCGGGACGAGGAGAAGTACGTCGTCGAGGACCTGTTCGAGTGCTTCGGACCGCTCGGCGTTTCACGGCGGGAGGTCCGTGAGGCGATCCGCGCGGGCTACCGCGAGCAGCGGAAGTTTCACGAGTTCCTGATGAGCCTGGGGGCCGTCGCGGTGGCCGAAGCTTCGAGCGCCGGCGCGAACGCCGTCGTCCTCCTGGGGCGGCCGTACAACCTGTACGATCGGGACATCAACCTCAACATCCCCGCCAAGCTGCGGGACCGGTACGGCGCGAACGTCATCCCGGTCGATTTCCTCCCCGTGGACGATATCGACATCCGCGACATCCACGACAACATGTTCTGGAACTACGGCAGGAAGATCATCGCCGCGGCGAGGTGGTGCCGGACCCGGCCGAAGTTCCACCTCATCTATATAACGAATTTCAAGTGCGGGCCGGATTCGTTCATTCGTCACTTCATCACTCGCGCTTCGGAGTCGCCGTACCTCTCGCTGCAGTTCGACGGGCACGGCAACGACGCCGGGTACATGACCCGGTGCGAGGCGTATCTCGACAGCAAGGGGGTATTGCGCTGGTGGGCGGAAAAGTGAACGGTTCTCCCCTTTCGGGACGCACGGTTTTTTTCCCCACGATGACCGAGGCGGGGTCGAGGGCCGTCGCGGCGGCCTTCCGTTCCGTCGGGATCGACGCCAGGCCGATGCCGCCGTCGGACGAGGAGACGCTCGTCCTGGGCGGGCGCCACTCGTCGGGCGAGGAGTGCCTCCCGCTGAAGGTAACCCTGGGGGACGCCCTGAAGCTCCTGGTGCGCAAGGAGGTCGCCCCCGAGAAGATGGCCCTCTTCATGCCGACCTCGGACGGCCCCTGTCGATTCGGGCAGTACGGCTCCTTCATGAAGGTGGTCTTCCGGGAGATGGGCTTCGGCGACGTCCTCCTTCTTTCTCCGACCTGCGAAGACGGGTACAGCGGCGTCGGGGAGCACGCCGACGAACTGCTGCGCACCGCCTGGCGGGCGCTGGTGGGGAGCGACCTGCTGCAGAAGCTCTTGCTCCGGGTCCGTCCCTACGAGAAGGAGAAGGGGGCGGCGGACGCGGCCTTCGACGAGGCGCTCGGCCTCCTTTGCGGGGCGGTGGAAATGCGGGGAGAGCCTCAGAAGCGGAAGCTTGCGCGGGTCGCGGAGAGCCTCCGGGGGGGGCGCGCCCTCCTGCACGGGGTCCCCGCGGACTTCTCGTCGCCGCGGCCGCTGATCGGCGTCGTCGGGGAGATCTTCTGCCGGTTGAACACGTTCAGCAACGACGGTGCGCTGCGCAAGGTGGAGGATGCGGGCGGAGAATGCTGGATCTCCGACATCAGCGAATGGGTGTGGGCGACCAACGCCGAGCAGCTTCGCCTGCTCAAGCGCTATCGGAAGCACCTCTCACTTACGATGTTCGGGGCGAAGATGAAGTGGCATTTCCAGCGCAAGGACGAGCATGCCCTGGCCCACGTGTTCGAGGGGGATTTCCGCGGCTACGAGGAGCCGCACGACATCCGCGTGGTCTACGACCTGGCGCGGCCCTACCTGCCGCCGGAAGGGGCCCTGGGCGAGATGATGCTGTCGGTGGGGAAGACGGTCTACCTCCACCGGAAAGGGGTCGACGGGATCCTCGATATCAACCCCTTCTCCTGCATGAACGGGATCGTCTCGGAAGCGGTGTACCCCCGCGTGTCCCGCGATTGCGACGGCCTCCCCGTCCGGGTGCTCTACTTCGACGGGACGCGGGCGGACCGCCGGTACGAGCTGGAGATCTTCATGGACCTGGTGCGGGCGTACTCCGCCGGAAAGAGGATGACCCGCCGGCTTCCGGAAGGGATGGGGGCCGCCGTGCCGCGCGCGGACGCCGTTTGAAGCTGGCGATTCTTTCGGACGTCCACGCGAACGGGGACGCCCTCGACGCGGTCGTCCGGGAATTCGAGAAGCACCGCCCGGACCGGGTCTACCACCTCGGGGACCTGGTCGGATACAACGCCGAGCCCGAAAAATGCGTCCAATGGGCAATGGAGAATGCGGCGGGCGGGATCCTGGGCAATCACGACGCGGTCGTAGCCGGCAAGGCGAGCGGGGAGTTCTTCAACGCCCCTGCGCTGATCGCGGCGAAGTGGGCCGCCTCGCGCATCTCCTACAGCTCGCGCGACTATCTGGGTGGCCTCCCCGACCGGGTCCTGGTGGAAGACGAAATACTGCTGGTGCACGGGTCCCCTTCCGACCCCGACCGTTACCTGTTTTCCCTCGCGGATGCCGCCGAGGAACTGTCCTGGCTTGCGGGGAAGGGTGGCCCCCCGGTCGTCTTCTTCGGCCACACGCACGTTGCGGCGGCGTTCGTCCGGCGGCGCGACGGGAGGACCGTTTTCGTCACCCCCGAAACGGTCCGTCTGAAGGAGGGGGAGCGGGCGCTGCTCAACCCGGGCAGCGTCGGGCAGCCCCGCGACCGGAACCCGCTGGCCTCGTTCCTCCTGTTCGACACGCGGGCGCGGTCCGCTTCCTGGGTCCGGGTCCCCTACGACATCGCCGTGTGCCAGCGAAAGGTCATCGACGCCGGGCTGCCGCGGTTCTTCGCCGCGAGGCTTGCGGAAGGGACATGAGGCGCCGGGGCTACCGTCTCCTGCCGCACACTGCGGACATCCGTCTGGAGGTCTGCGGCGGAGACCTCTCCGAGCTTTTCGCCGAAAGCGTCTCGGCCCTCTTCTCCCTCCTCGCCGATCGCCGCCGCGTCCGCGCCGCCGAGTCAAGGACCCTCCGGATCTCCGGCGAAACCCCGGAAGATCAGCTCTTCCTCCTCCTGAGGGAAGCGCTGCTCCTGTTTACGGCGGACCGGTTTCTCGTCCGGAGCGCGCGTGGTAGGATGAATGAGTCGGGAGGGACGGTGGAGGTTTCGGGAGAGCCTTTCGACCTCTCCCGTCACTCCGTGCTCCGGGAGATCAAGGCGGTCACAGCGCACGGTCTGGTTGTGGAACGGGTCCCGGAGGGGCACGTCGCCCGGTTTATCCTGGACGTTTAGGTCCTTCGGCGGCCTCGGGGAAAAGGAGGGCCTGCCATGCAGTATCGCGATGTCTCCTTGACCAAGCTGTCCGACACGATGTGGGAGATCCCGCGGACGGGAGGGATGCTCGTTCCCGGGCTCATCTTCGCCTCCGAGGCGATGATGCCGGACATATTGCGCGACGAAGCGGTCCGCCAGGTCATGAACGTGGCGTACCTCCCCGGGATTCTCAAGTACAGCATAGGGATGCCCGACATCCACTGGGGGTACGGATTCCCCATCGGGGGCGTCGCGGCGATGGACGTCGACGAGGGGGTGATCTCCCCGGGCGGCGTCGGGTACGACATCAACTGCGGTGTCCGGCTCCTGCGGTCCGACCTCACGGCGGAATGGCTGCGGCCGAGGCTTCCGGAGCTTGTGGCCGCCCTGCATCACGAGGTCCCGTCCGGAGTCGGCTCGACGGGGTTCGTCCGCCTCTCCGGGCCGGACGAGGAGAAGGTGCTGGGCGAGGGGTCCCGCTGGGCGGCGTCGGCCGGGTTCGGCACGGACGAGGACGTGGCGCATACGGAGAGCGCCGGAAAGTTTCCGGGTGCCGACCCGGACGCCGTGTCGATGGTGGCGAAGAAGCGGGGCCGCGAGCAACTGGGGACCCTCGGGTCGGGGAACCACTTCCTCGAGGTCGACGAAGTGCCGGAGATCTTCGACGAGGAGGCGGCGTCGGCCTACGGGCTGTTCCGTGGGCAGGCGGTCGTCCTCATCCACTCGGGGTCCCGTGGCCTCGGATACCAGGTGTGCGACGACTACCTGTTGACGATGGCGGAATACATGCGGAAGAACCGGATCGAGCTGCCCGACCGGCAGCTCGCCTGCGCCCACATCCGCTCCCCCGAGGGCGAGCGATACCTTTCCGCCCTTGCCGCGGCGGCGAACTTCGCCTTCACCAACCGGCAGCTCCTGGCGCACCAGGCGAGGGAGACCTTCCTCAGGGTGTTCAAGATGGGCCCGAACGACCTCGGGATGCGCCTGGTCTACGACGTCGGCCACAACAACGCCAAGTTCGAGGAATACGAGATCGACGGGCGGAGAAAGAAGGTGCTGGTCCACCGCAAGGGCGCGACCCGGGCGTTCCCCCCGGGGCACCCCGAGATCCCCGAACCGTACCGGCGCGCCGGCCAGCCGGTCTTCATCCCCGGCGAGATGGGGAACGCCTCGTACGTCCTGGCCGGTGTCCCCGGCGCCATGCGGCTGTCCTTCGGGTCCACCTGCCACGGGGCGGGTCGCCGGATGAGCCGCACCCAGGCCAAGGCCAGCGTGCGCGGAAAATCTATCACCCAGGAGATGGAGAGGCGGGGGGTGCTCGTGGCCTGCGCCTCCCAGAAGACCCTCGCCGAGGAGATCCCCGAAGCGTACAAGGACGTGTCGGCCGTCGTGGACGTGGTGCACGCCGCCGGCATCGCGAAGAAGGTGGCGCGGCTCAAGCCCATCGCGGTCGTGAAAGGGTGAGGAGATGAGTGGAAGCCCCGTACAGCGGCCCTGGTTCGAGACGATCTTCGACGAGCGGTACCCCGAGCTGTTCGGGCCGCTTGAGGGGGACGCCGAGACGGAAGTGGAGGAGATCCTCGCCCTCCTGCCGCTCCCGCCCGGGTCGGCGATCGAGGACCTGGGATGCGGGCGGGGGAGGCACGCCATCCCGATGGCCCGCAGAGGCCACAAGGTGACGGGCGTGGACATCTCCGAGAACATGCTCCGGCTGGCGCGTTGCCGGGCCGAAAAGGAGGGTGTCCAGGTGGAATGGGTCCGGGAAGACATGCGGACCTTCTGCCGGCCCCGGGCGTTCAACCTCTGCCTGAGCCTTTTCACCTCCTTCGGGTACTTCAGCGACGAGGAGAACCGGAAGGTCCTGGACAACGTGGCGAAGAGCCTGAAGGAAGGAGGGGCGCTCCTGCTCGATCTGCGCAACGCGGGCAAGGGACTCTCGCGCCTCGAGGATGGGGACAAGACGATGGAGGTCCCCACGGGCAACCTGAGGATGTCGGTTCGGTTCGACCCGCGCACCATGCGGGCCAGGGCGGAGCATACCCTCGTCCGGCCCGACGGAATCCGGATCTCCTCCACCTTCGATGTCCGGATCTACTCGATGGAAGAGCTGCGCGAGATGCTGTTGAAAGCGGGGATGCGGGTCAAGGATTTCTACGGCTCCCTTTCGGGCGACCCGTTCGACGACGAATCCAGCAGGATGGTGGTCCACGCCGTGAAGGCAAAGGGACGGTCCTGGAGAGCGACTTGGCAGAAAGACTAGGGATCGCGGTCACACGACCGAGGGGAATAAGCCGACAGCGGACGTCAGGACCGTCCCTGGTTTTTTAGAGTAAGTCGTCGGAGGCCTGCCTGCGGGGGGAGCGCTGCCTCCCGGCGGGACCGGATTCGGGGACCGATCCCAGCTTGAAGGGGAGGACGATCCCCTCCGACGAGCCTGGGGGAAGGGCCTTGCCCAAGGCCGGATCCACGCGGGCGAAGGTGATCCCCGGCGGGACCGTGAACTCGTGCTCGGGGAACAGGGGGAGAGCCCGGCCCATGAACTGGGACCAGATCGGCAGCGCCACGGCCGCGGCCGACTCGCGGCCGCCGAGGGGCCTTGGGGTGTCGAACCCGACCCACACGCCCGCGACCAGATCGGGGGAGAACCCGATGAACCACGCATCGGTGTTCTCGTTGGTGGTGCCCGTCTTCCCCGCCAGGTTCGCCCCCAATCCCTTCGCCGCCATCCCCGTTCCGCTCCGTATGACCTCCTGCATCAGCCGCACGGTGAGATAGGCGGTCTCGGGGGGGACCACCCGTTTCACCTGGGGTTCCATGGTCTCCAGCACCTTCCCCGAGCCGTCGCGCACCTCCCGGATGAAGTAGGGCGCGGGCCGCTCCCCGCCGTTTGCGAAGGTCGCGTAGGCCGTGCACATCTCCAGGGGTGTCACGCCGGAGGAACCGAGGGCGATGGAAAGGTTGCGCTCGATCGGCGACTCGATCCCCAGCGCCCTCGCCATCTGGATCGCCGAGTCGACGCCGACCTCGTTGAGGAGCCGGACGGTGGCCAGGTTGCGGGACTTGGCCAGAGCCTCCAGCATAGGGATGGGGCCCAGGAACGTGCCGTCGTAGTTCCTTGGCTTCCACATCTCGTTCTCGTTCCGCTCGAACTCGATCGGGGAGTCGTCCAGGGTGGAGACGATCGTCTTCCCCTTGTCCAGGGCCGCCGAGTAGATGATCGGCTTGAAGGCGGACCCCGGCTGCCTCCTCGCCTGGATCGCCCGGTTGAACTGGGACTCCGCGAAGTCCACCCCGCCGACCATCGCGAGGACCCCTCCGGTGTGCGGCTCGATCGCGATGATCGCGCCCTGCAGCCCCTTGTACCTGTTCCGATCCTCGGTGCGGCGGACCCCCTCCGCGAGGGCGTCGTGAGCCGCCTCCTGCAGCCGCCCGTCGATCGTCGTGTAGATCTGCATCTCGGTCTTGTAGAGGGCGTCCATGCCGTACTTTTCCTGGATGTAGGCGCGGACGTACTCGAGGAAATAAGCGGCCTTGGACCGGAAGTTGGAGGGCGGGGCCAGTACGATCCGGGACTGATAGGCGCGCTCCGCCTCCGGCTGGGTGAGGAAGCCCACCTCCGCCATCCGCCGAAGGACGTACCGCTGCCTCGCCTTGGCCTGGTCGAGATGGCTCCTGGGTGAATACCGGCTCGGCGCCTGGGTGAGCCCCGCGAGCATCGCCCCCTCGGCGACGCTCAAGGACCCCACCCCTTTGCCGAAATAGGCGCGCGACGCGGCCTCGACGCCGTAGGCGCCGTCGCCCAGGTAGATCTGGTTCAGGTAGAGATAGAGGATTTCCTCCTTCGTCATTTTCTTCTCGATCCGGTATGCCAGGATGATCTCCTTGAGCTTCCGCCGGATGCTCTTTTCGGGGGTGAGGAAGAGGGACTTGACCGTCTGCTGGGTGATGGTGCTCGCGCCCTGTGCGAACCCGCGGGACAGGATGTCCTTCATCACCGCCCGGGCGATCGCGGTGTAGTCCACCCCCTTGTGCCTGAAGAAGTTGGCGTCCTCGGCGGCCACGAAGGCGTTCACGACGTGTCGGGGGATGGCCTGATAAGGGACGAGCGTCCTCTTCTCGATGTAGATTTCACTTACGACATGGTTGTTCCGGTCGTAGATCTTCGACGAGACGCTGGGACGGTAGGCCTCCGCCGACTCGATCGAGGGGAAGTCGCCGAACCGCGCCAGCAGGGCCAGGGCCAGCGACGCGCCCAGGAGGAAACACAGGCAGATGCCCGCAAAGAGGAGAAAAAACTTTTTCCATGGGAACCCGGCGGGTTCCTCAAACGGCTGGTATCGCGCCAACGCTCCGCTTTCCCCGAAATGATCGCCGGAAGAGTTCGTCCAAATATCGGCTTAAATAAATCAATTATAACAGCCCGGCGCCGGTCTTTGGGGATCCATCGGGGAAGCCGAGGCCAAGGGTGGACGGGTCGAACCCCCCTGTTGCGTCCGCTCTCACCCCGGGGCCAGTGCAGGCGCACGGGGCGCCGTCCGTGTATTCCGATCATGGTATCCGGCCGCTCGGATCCCCCCCTTCTCCGCTATGGGGGAAGCGGCCCGCGCACGCTCCGGAGTCCGAATTCCCCGCGGGGATACGGAGCCCCCCACGGTGGGTCATATTCGGACTCCTCGCTTGCGGATACCGTGAGATGTCGTTCCCGGGCCGGGCGAGCCGCCGAGGCGGGGTGCCCCTTGCGGGGGCCTCCCGCGACGAAGTGGGAGACAGGGATGTCGGAGCGAGGAGCGACGGAGCCGATTGCGGCGAGACTGCCGGAAACCTGGAACGGACTCCCGCATTGAATATCTTATAAGCAGAGTCGTCGAAGGGAAAAGGCACGAAAGGGGCGGGCGATGAGAAGGCTGCTTTCCCTGGCGTTGGTACTCGTTCTCGCGGGTGTCCTGGCCGGGTGCGGGGGAGGGGGGAACGCCGCCGTCACGGTCTTCGGCCAGACCCTGAGCGACCAGCGTGCCGACGGAGACGTGTCCTTCGACCCGGTTTTGAACACCTTCACGATCGCTCATGCCACAGACACGGGGAACGTCATTCTCGGCATCGACGAGGGAAATATCAACTTTCCCGAGTTCCGCGCCTTCCTGGACTTTCCGCTCGACGGCTCGACCGGGGGAGACGCCATCCCGCTCAATGCCGTCATTGTCTCGGCGGATATCGAAGTCTTCGTCAGCCGGGTGGACTTCGCGACGCCGGTTCCGACGCTGCTGGATCTTGTCACCTACCCCGTAACCGGCCCGACCGCCGTGGATTTCAATTCCCCGCCTCTGACCCCGACCTCCTTCCGTACGCTTAACTTCTTCGCCGCGGACGAAGGAAACTTCGTGAGGATCGACGTGACCCCTCTCATGAAAGAGGCGCAGCGGCAGGGTTTGCGCAATTTCCAGCTTCGGTTCCTGCTCGATTTCGTGCCGGGCGCCGCCGGCCTGGTTACGATTGCGGATGCGGGGGCGGGCACCGCGCCCCTTCTGACCGTGGAATTCTTCTGAGAGCCCCGGGGTTTTCCGGACCAGCCTGCGGAAATCCCGCCATTTTGTTGTACAATTTCCTCGTGCCGACCACTCGGACGAGGAAAAAGCTCGCGGACCTGGGCGCGGTCGCGTCGGGGCTGGCCCACGAGATCCGGAACCCCCTGAACTCCCTCTATATCAACAGCCAGCTCCTGGTCGAGATGATCACCGCGCTTCCCGACAGCGAGGCGGTGCGCAAGGAAGAGCTCCTGTCGACCGCCCGCGCCAACTTGAAAGTGACGCAACGCCTTTCCGACCTCCTCACCGAGTTCCTCCGGTTCGCCCGCCCTCCGTCCATGGAGCTCGTGGTGACGGACCTGAACCGGGTGGTCTCGGAGACCCTCCGCTTCATCGAGGTCGACTTCTCCCGCCGCGGGATCGAGCTCAAGGCGGCGCTTCACCCCGACCCCCTTCCCCTGCTTGCCGACGAGAAGCAGCTCAAACAGGCGCTCCTGAACCTCCTGCTCAACGCCGAGGAAGCCATGGACAAGGACCGGAAACGGGTCCGCGTGGCGACAGGCATGAAAGGAGGGCGGCCGTTCGCGCGGATCCAGGACAACGGCCGGGGGATCCCGAGAGCGGAGCGGACGCAGATCTACCGGCTCTTCTTCACGACGAGGAAGAACGGCAGCGGGCTCGGTCTCCCCATCGTGAGGCAGATCGTGCGGGACCACGGCGGGACAATTATCATCCGAAGCCGGGAGGGGCGCGGCACGACGGCCACCATCACGCTCCCCTCTGAAGCGCAATCCAAGGAAAAACTGTCGGGCAGGCCCGGAAAGGGGCTGCTGCCGGAGAAGGTACGATGAAGGGGAAAGCCAGGGTCATCGCCATCGACGACGATCCGGACAGCCTGGGAAGCGTCGCCGCGGCGCTGCGCCGGGACGGCTACGAGGTGCACCCGTTCGCTGATCCCGGGGAGGGGCTTGCGTACCTCTCCTCCGAGGGGGCGGACGTGGTCCTGACCGACCTGCGGATGCCCGGGATCAGCGGGCTGGAGGTGATAAACCGGGTCGTCGCGGAGCACCCGGGCGTGTCCGTGGTGGTCCTCACCGCCTTCGGCTCCGTCTACAGCGCGGTGGAGGCGATGCGGGCGGGCGCGTCGGATTTCCTCGAGAAACCGGTCGGGATCCCGCAGCTTCGCGCCGCGGTGTTCAAGGCGGTCAAGGACCATGAGAGGACCAGGGAGCTCGAGCAGCTCAAAGCGGAAATGGGCCAGCGGTACGGGCCCGAGGGGATCATCGCCTATTCGCGAACGATGGAGGAGGTCCTCCGGAAGGTCCGGCTAGTCGCGCCGACGCGGATGAACGTCCTCATACAGGGGGAGAGCGGTACGGGGAAGGAGCTCGTGGCCCGGGCGATCCATGGCTTAAGCCCCCGGCGCAACGAGCCGTTCCTGCCGCTCAACTGCGCCGCCATCCCCGAGAGCCTCCTGGAGACGGAGCTGTTCGGGCACGAGAGGGGCGCCTTCACCGGGGCCGTCGCCACCCGCCAGGGAAAGATGGAGGCGGCGGAGGGGGGGACCCTCTTCCTGGACGAAGTGGGCGACATGTCCCTGCCGCTGCAGGCCAAGTTCCTCCGGGCGATCGAGCACAAGGAGATCCTGCGGGTCGGGGGTTCCCAGGTGATCAAGGTCGACGTGAGGATCCTGGCGGCGACCAACCGGGAGCTGAAGGCACGCGTCGCGGAGAAGGAGTTCCGGGAGGACCTCTTCTACCGGCTGAACGTCTTCGGCATCGCCGTCCCGCCGCTGCGCGACCGCCGGGAGGACCTCCCGAAGCTTGCCGATCAGTTCCTGCAGGAGATCGGAAAGGAGAACAAGACGGCGCCGAAGCGCCTCTCCCCGGAGGCCCTCAAGGCGCTCATGGCCTATCCGTGGCCGGGAAACGTCCGAGAGCTGCGCAACGGGTTGGAGGTGGCGTCTCTTGTGGCGAAGGGGGAGACGATCGAGCCGGAAGACCTGCCGCCCGAGATCGCCAAGGGGGCGCTGCCCCCCTCCGCCGCCGGACCGATCCCCCTTCCCGCGCCGCGGACCCTCGAGGAGATCGAGCGGGATGCGATCCGGGCCGCCTTGAGGGAAACGGGGGGCAACAAGACCCTGGCGGCGAAGATCCTCGGGATCGGCCTGCGCACCCTCCATCGGAAGGTCAAGGAGTTCGGGATCTAGACTCCGTTTTCCCTTTAATGCCAGTTTGGCGCTTCATCCGGGCGGAAGGATGCCATAATGGCGCAGAGCGGCGTCCTCATCCCCGCTTCGGCGTGGCGACTGTATAAATTACATTAGTAAAATCACACGTGTATGCCCTTCACCATCGAATTCCACCTGCGGCATGGAACTTGTTATATATCGAGCCGGAGGCGAAGGAAGTGACCCGAAGGGTGGTGCTCATAGCCGATTCTCCGGCCGACGATTTCAGGCTGATGGGTTCCCTCCTCGGAGCGCTCTCCGAGGCCGGCGCGATGACGGAGCTGTTCACGGACGGCAGCGCGGGATTGCATAGCGTGATCCGGGGCAAGGCGGACCTGGTGGTCGTCGACCTCGACACCCCATCTCTCGGCGGGCTGGACGCGCTGATCCAGATCGGGCGCATCGCCTCCCGCATCCCCGTCCTCCTGCTCACCGCCGAGGACAGCAAGGCGAGGCGGATGTGGGCGGTGGGGGCCGGCGTGGCGGGGTACGTGACCAAGCCGGTCGACGAGCAGGCGCTGGCGAGGTTCGTCTCGAAGCTGCTGAAAGGTTTCTAAAAAAATATCGAGGGGAGGAGCGAAAGAAAATGGCCAAGATTATCGGGATCGACCTTGGGACGACATACTCGGTGGTTGCCGTGATGGAGGGGGGAGAGCCCAAGGTTATCATCAATGAGGAAGGCAGCCGGCTCACCCCGTCGGTCGTGGCCTTCGGGAAGGGCGGCGAGATCCTCGTCGG
Organism: Deltaproteobacteria bacterium; assembly: GCA_016220005.1. Lineage (GTDB taxonomy): Bacteria > Desulfobacterota > Deferrimicrobia > Deferrimicrobiales > Deferrimicrobiaceae > JACRIV01. The sequence goes on along the minus strand of JACRIV010000072.1, from coordinate 2,427 downwards.
CCAGGTGGCCAAGCGGCAGGCGGTCCTGAACGCCGAGAACACCGTCTTCTCGATCAAGCGGTTCATGGGCAGGCGGTACGACGAGGTCACCGAGGAGATGAAGCTCGTCCCCTACAAGGTGGTCCGCGGCCCCAATCAGGAAGCGCGCGTCTCCGGGGGGGGGAAGGAGCACACCCCTCAGCAGATCTCCGCGCTGGTCCTCGGCAAGCTCAAGAAGGCCGCCGAGACCTACCTCGGGGAAGAGGTGAAGAAGGCCGTCATCACGGTCCCCGCCTACTTCAACGACTCCCAGCGGCAGGCGACCAAGGACGCCGGAACGATCGCGGGCCTCGAGGTCCTGCGGATCATCAACGAGCCCACGGCGGCGGCGCTCGCCTACGGCCTCGACAAGAAGAAGAACGAGTTGATCGCGGTGTTCGACTTCGGCGGCGGGACGTTCGACATCTCCATCCTCGAGGTGGGCGACAACGTGGTGGAGGTCAAGTCCACCAACGGCGATACGCATCTTGGGGGCGACAACATCGACCAGCGGATCATCGAGTGGATCGTCTCGGAGTTCAAGAAGGACCAGGGGATCGACCTGTCGAAGGACCGCACCGCCCTGCAGCGCCTGAAGGAGGCCGCCGAGAAGGCGAAGATCGAGCTCTCGTCGGTGCAGGAGACCGAGATCAGCCTGCCGTTCATCACGGCGGACGCCACCGGCCCGAAGCACCTGCAGCTCAAGCTCACCCGCGCAAAGTTCGAGCAGATGGTCCAGGACATCCTGGACAGGACGCTGAAACCGTGCGAGCTGGCGATCAAGGACGCCGGCGTCCCGGTGAGCCGGATCGACGAGGTCGTGCTCGTGGGCGGCTCCACCCGGATCCCGAAGGTCGTCCAGATGGTCAAGGAGTTCTTCGGCAAGGACCCGCACCAGGGAGTCAACCCGGACGAGGTCGTGGCCGCCGGGGCGGCCGTCCAGGCCGGTGTCCTGGGAGGCGAGGTCAAGGACATCCTGCTGCTGGACGTGACCCCTCTTTCTCTGGGCATCGAAACGCTGGGCGGCGTGATGACGAAGCTCATCGAGCGGAACACGACGATCCCGGTCCGGAAGAGCGAGATCTTCACCACGGCGGCGGACGGGCAGACGAGCGTCGAGGTTCACGTCCTCCAGGGCGAACGCGAGATGGCGTCGGCCAACCGCACGCTGGGGCGGTTCCACCTGGAGGGGATCCCCGCGGCGCCCCGCGGCGTCCCCAAGATCGAGGTCACCTTCGACATCGACGCCAACGGGATCCTGCACGTCAACGCGAAGGACACCGCGACGGCGAGGGAGCAGAAGATCACGATCACGGCGTCGACCGGCTTGAACAAGGACGACATCGACAAGATGGTGAAGGAGGCCGAGGCGCACGCGGAGGAGGACCGGAAGCGCAAGGCGGTCATCGAGGCGAGGAACCAGCTCGACTCCCTCGTCTACAACACGGAGAAGACGATCCGGGACAACCGCGAAAAACTGCCCGCCGACCTCGTCGCGAAAGTCGAGGCCGCAGTCGCCGAGGCGAAGGAGTCGCTCAAGTCCGAGGACGAGCCCACCCTGCGGGCGGCGGCGGAGAAGCTGACCCGGGAGGCGCACGCCTTGGCCGAGCGGATGTACCAGCAGGCGGCCGCGGGATCCCCTCCGCCGGGAGGCGGGGCGGCCGGGAGCGCGGGGGAAGGCAAGGGGCCCGAGGGGGACGTCGTCGAGGCGGAATACGAGGACCCGGGAAAGAAGTAGCGTGAGCGGCCGAGAAGAAAGGAGGAGATGTCATGGCGATCGTGCGTTGGTGGGACCCGTTGAGAGACCTGTCGAGCATCCAGGAGAAGATGAACCAGCTCTTCGAGGACACCTTCTCCCGTACGCGGGGGCGCGATCAAGGGCTCGGGACCGGCATGTGGACCCCCGCGGTCGACATCTATGAGACGGACGAGGCCGTCGTCGTCAAGGCCGAGCTTCCCGGCGTGGACAGGGACCAGATCGGCGTCGAGGTCAAGGACGGCATCCTCACCCTGCACGGGGAGAGGAAATTCGAGAAGGAAGTCCAGGAGGAGAACTACCACCGGATCGAGCGGGCCTACGGGGCGTTCAACCGGTCGTTCTCCCTGCCCGCCATCGTTGCGCAGGAAAAGATCAGCGCGAAGTTCAAGGACGGCGTCCTCGAAGTGCAGCTCCCGAAGCGGGAGATTGCCAAGCCCAGGCAAGTCAAGATAGAAGTGAAGTAACGGTCCATCGGCGATGGATCCGAAGAAGAACTATTATGAAGTTCTCGGGGTGCCCGAGGGCGCCAAGGAAGAGGATATCAAGAAGGCGTTCCGGAGGCTGGCCAGGAAGTACCACCCCGACGTCAACCCGGGAGACAAGTCCGCCGAAGCGCGATTCAAGGAGATCAACGAGGCCCACGAGGTCCT
>JACRIV010000073.1 GCA_016220005.1 Deltaproteobacteria bacterium | reverse complement strand
GATCCGCCTGGAGAAGTGGCTCAAGAAGAAGGGGGACACGGTTGCAAAAGGAGAAGCGATCGCGGAGTACACGGTCGGGCGGGGGAGAACGGTTTACGTGCTCTTGGCGCCCTTCGACCTCACCCTGGGGGACATCTTCGTGGAGTACTGGGACAGGGCCGAGGCGGGCCAGACATTGGCGCTGATCCTGCCGACGGGGAAATAGATCTCGCGATACGCTTCTCGGGAATACGAGCCACCCCCGCCTCATGGAGGTGGCTCTTTTTTATACTCCGGTTTTCGGGTTAAATATTCCTCCCCGTTTTTCCGATCCAAATGATGAAGTTTCTTCGTGCCTTGGCAGTTAACCGCAAACTGTCCGGATGTCCATCCGCGCGGACAGGAGAATCCGGGCCTTTAGGATTCCATGGGCTCACCAGGAGGCAGTGTCGAATTCCCCTCATCCGCACTGCGTCGTGCGAGGATGAAAATCCGGCGGTTCTTGGCGGAATCGATAACAAATCTGGAAGGGCAGGGAAATAGTCGGGTCTTGATTTGTTTCAGGCGCAGATATTGCGTATAATTCCCCGGATTTCCTCCCGGTGCGCCATTTGGCGACCCTGGGTAAGGGAAAGAGGGCGAATGGTCGATTTTCGAATGCTGAAATTCATATACACAGCTGCTTTGATTTTGTTGCTCGTCGCCCTTTCCTTTTCCCTTGCGGGGGCTCTTCCTCCTCCCCGGCCCGGGATCGTCGACCCGTACACACTGCGCTTCCGGACCACGGGGCAGCCGTTTCCCGTTTTTCCGAAGGCGGTGCTGACACATCGTCCGAATCCTCTGGCGGGCGCGGTTCCGCTCGCCCCCCGCCCGGCCGGCGCAAAGGCCGCGGCCCGGCCGCTCGCGGTGAACACGGCGAAAGATAATACCATCCGTCCGCTTGTCCTTTTGATCGATTTCAACGATCGGTCCAGCCCCCCGCTGGCGGACAACGCGTCTGTCACGAACCTGTTTTTCGGCGCCGGCCTGAGCGTGAAGAATTACTGGTCGGAAGTTTCTTACGGAAAGCTCACGGTGAACGGGTCGGCGTCGGACGTCCAAGGCTGGCTGCGCGCCGACTCCTTCTCGTCGATCACCTCTTCCTCTCAGATCGCGGGGGTCAATGTCGCCAACGTGCGCACCCTTCTGAACGACGCGATAACGTTCCTGGGACAGCAGGGATTCGACTTCACGCCTTACGTACGCTCTTCGGACAACACGTTTCTTTCGGTCATCATCGTCCAGCCGGGGTACGGCGCCGAGGATTCCGGGAACGTCGCGCGCGACACGTACTCCCACACGGCGCAGATCGCCCCCATCACGCCGCCCAACCAGCCGTTCCTCTCAATCGTCGATTACACGATCGTCCCCGCCGCGCAGTTCTACAACGATCTCACGGGCGGGTTCAACCCGCCGCTCATCGGCATCGGGGTGATCGTCCACGAGATGGGGCACCTGATGGGCCTTCCGGACCTATATCCGACGGTCGCCTTCGGGCAGACGACGGAGATGTTTTCCGGCGTCGGCGTCTTCGACCTGATGGGGTACGGGCTGTGGGGGAGCAACACACTGGCGCGGACGGACAACCCGGCGCACCTGTCGGCCTGGTCGAAGTCGGACCTCGGTTGGCTCGCCCCCACCCTCCTCACCGCGACATCCGCCAACACCCTTTCCCCCGCAGAGACGTCGGCGCAGGCCTTCAAGGTCTACCCGAACGGCGCGGGGGACGAGTCGCAGTACTTCCTGCTCGAGTTGAGGGGGAAGGACAGCCCCGGGACCTTCGATCAGGCACTGCCGGGCAACGGGGTCCTGATCTGGCGCGTCGACGCCGAGCAGATGAGCAGGAACCGGGCCACGAACACGGTCAACGTCGACCCGAACTTCCTGGCGCTCTCCGTGCAGGAGGCGGACCTCGACAACACGACGTCCCGGATACCGCACCTGGTCCAGCCGTTCTCCATCGGCCCGGCGGCCTTTGGCGTCGCGGGAGACTTCTTCTCCACCCCGGGCCAGGTCTTTTCCCGCACAAAGCCGGTCGACGGCCAGAACCAGACGAATTCGTCGCCGACGATCAACCCGGGCTCCGTGGGGCATACCTTCGATGCGGGCTTCTTCGTCACCATCCGGAATTTCATCGTCAACATCGTCACGAAGATCGTGAACGCCGTCTTCAACCTGGATGTCGAGCTTCCTTTCTGGAAGGTCTTCCGGTCCACGGACCCCCAGCCGACGCTGAACACGAACAAGGTGCTCACGTACGGGTTCGACGCCTCCAACCGGGTCTGGGTGGGCACGGCGGACAAGGGGGTCTGGATCTTCTCGCAGAACAGCTGGAAACAGCCGATCGGCACGTTCAAGTCTCCGCGGATCCAGGCGATGGTCTTTGAGCCGGGCACCAACTCGATGTGGGTCGGCACGGACAACTCCGTCGAGAAGGTCCGCCTGGACGCCGTCCAGCCCCCGGCGCCGGGTTTGCCGCCTTCCATCGATGTCCGCGCCATCGCCATCGCCTCGGACCTCACCAAGTGGATCGGTGGGCGGAGGCTGTTCGCTGCGGTGACGGACGTGGGGAACAACCAGGCCAGCGGCCTCCAGTACGTCCCGCTGGGCTTCAAGCTGCCCGCCGTCGACAGCGGTGCGGAAGACATCACCTGCATGGCCTTCGACAACGTCAACGTTACCGGGAACCGGTCGCAGGACATCCTGTACATCGGGACCTCGGCGGGAAACATTTACCGGAACACGAGGGGCGTGGGGGCGTCCTTCAACGTGATCAATCTCTACGATCTGGCGAACGTCACCTTCGAAACGATGTCGTTCCCCACCTCCACTCCGCCGGCCTCGATCAACGCGATGTCGCTGGACAAGTCCGGGGTCATCTGGGTGGCCACCGACAAGGGCGTGTTCGTCTTCGACCGGGGAGACCCCGCGGGAACGCCTCCGCTGCCGGACCTCTTCAACCCTTACGACCTCGTGGGTGACAACGTTACGACGTCCCTCGTGTACTTCCCCCCGAGCTTCCCGCCGGTCGGGAGCCCGCCGATCCAGCCGAAGGGGATCGGGTTCCAGGACACCGGCCAGCCGTCCAGCGTCGTCTGGGTACCGTACGGGAACAGCGACCCCTCGATCGAATCGAGCCAAGGCGGGGCGGAGCGGATCGACCCGAACGTACTGCGCAACGCCACGATCCCGAATCCGCCGGTGGCGGATCCGGGGAACTCGGCACGGGTCGGCTTTGCAATCATGAAATTCCAGAAGGCCCCCGTGAACCCGGAGAAGGGGCCCGCCGTCAACGACCTGATCAGCGCCGCCGGCGACGGGTCGTCCAGCGTGTGGTTCGGGACGAAGAACTCGGGCGCCGTGCGGCTCGGCTCGGGGGCGTCCCTCACCCTCGACAAGAGCGTCTATCTCAACGAATCGGCGGTTGCGGAGGTTTCGCTCCTCGACGAGAACCTGGTCGTGACGACGGCGACCGTGAGGGTGACCAGCACGTCGGACGCCGCGGGGTTCGATCTCGTTCTCCCGCAGGGGGCGGACAACGCTTTCCGGGGCGCCTTCGGCTTCACCCTCGGGGGGACCGACAACACGTCCAGGAAGATGGCCGTGAAAAACGGGGACACCGTCACCGTCACCTACCACGACACCAATCCTCCTTCCACCAAGAGGGCGAGCGCCACGTGGAAGAAGGTGTTTCCCTTCAGCGACAGCCTGTTCATCTCCGGCTGCTTCATCGCCACGGCGGCGTACGGGTCGGCAATGGCGCCGGAGGTGCAAACCTTCCGCCTGTTCCGGGACGGGTACCTCCTTACGAATGCGCCGGGAAGGGCCTTCGTCTCTCTTTATTACCGGCTGAGCCCGCCGGTGGCCGAAGGGATCGCGCGCAGCCCCGCGCTGAGGTTCGCGGCACGATGCGCGCTGGCCCCCGCCTCCCTGCTTGCGGCGTTTGCGGTGGGGACCGGGGGGGCGGAAAAGGCGCTGGTCCTCCTTGTCGTCATCGGAATCCCGGGAGGGGTCATCCTCCGAAGGGGAAGAAGAGGGGAACGAGACAGGAAGTGACGGGCGGGCAAGCGGCAGGGAAAAAATCTCCGATGGACGAGGGTTCGGGCGGGTGGAAAGAAGAGGGGTGGGCGAGGCAGCCGGAAGAATCGTTCTGTTTCTTCTGCTACTTGGGGTTATGGCATCGTCCCCGGCCTTTGTCGCCGCCAGCGGCGCGGCGAGCCTGCTCAAGGGCAGCTATCAGCTCAACTGGGACCAGAACGTGGACAAGGCGGAGACGGGGACCACCGATGTCCGGAAGCTCAAGCAGACCGTTGAGCTCGGATACAGGGGGTTTCTCTCCCCCCTGGTCTCGAACGAAGTGAAGTTCCGGTTCGAACAGGAGATCAATTCGAACGCTCCCAGTGTCACCCGGTACCTTCCGACGGTGGACCTCGGTTTCAAAGGGCAATATTGGGAGGCCAAGGCGGGGGGAAAACGGACGCACGAAAATTCGGACGAGCCGGGGAAGACCCCGAAGACCACGGACAGCTACTTCGTCGAATTTTTTTACTACGCCCCCAAGAGCATCCCGGACCTGAAGGCGAAATACACGCTCGACACGGATTTCCAGGAAGGGTTCAGCGACACCCGGAAGCAGGGGGTCACCCTCTCTTCCGTCTACTCCCCGAACAACTGGCTGAACATGAAGGGGGACTACAACCGGAACGTCGGCCAGGACCGGCTGAAGGCGGACGCCGACACGGAAGATGAGAAATCCAGCGGAACGCTGGGCATCCGCAAAATCCTGTCGAACAAGATCAAGATAGATACCCAGTATTCGGTCGAGGCCACCCACGGAGCGACCCTGAAGAGCGACGGTACGGGAGCCGTGCCCGGCAGCAATAAACAGGACCAGTCGCACACGTGGAAGAACACCCTGGGCATCCGTCCCTTCGAGAATACCTCCCTCGACGGGTCGTACGATTTCGACCTCAAGCAGAACCTGGTGACGGGAGAGCACAACCTGACCAGGAACGCCAAGGCTTCGGTAGAGCAGAAGATGCTGAAAACGCTCGATTTCAAGGCGGATTTCGGAAGGAACATCACGGAGATCCGGCGTTCCGCGTCCGGGGACGACAACCGGAAGACCGAGGACAGGGGCACGGTGGAGCTCCTGGCGAAGTTCAACAAACAGCTGGATTTCGACATCAAGTACCAGAAGAAGAACACCGACGAGGTGCATGTCGACGTCACCAAGAACAACACGTCGGCCACGAACGAGCTGATCCTCACCTGGACGGGGGAGCTCGCGCCGTTTTGGAAGGCTTCCGCGTCCTCCGACAAGACGGACACCTATACCAACGGGGTCAAGACCAAGATCGACACCAAGTACAGCCTGAAGACCACCTTCGATTTCAAGGCCATCAACCTGACGCTGGATCCCAGCTACGATATCACGGTGACGGACAACCGCGGCACGCAGCCGAATTCCGATACGCGTGATTTCAAATTCAAGGTGGCCCACAAGGTGCTCACGACCCGGAACATGGAGGCCAGGTTCGACCATACGTACGGCCGCAAGACGGATTCGCTGGCTCAGAACATCCAGCGGACGGACAGCACTAACGGGAACTTGACCTGGAAGGATCCGTTCCCCGGCTGGATATGGGGGTTCGACCTGACGCGGCAGGCCACGGACACGAGCGGGGACGACCTGCCTCCGGACATCACGACGTCGTTCGGCTTCAAGGCGGATTACAGGTTCGACCAGCTCTCGTTCAACACGAGCTACAAGTTCGACAAGAAGTCTTTGAGCGACAACAGCGAGAACTTCGACGCCAAGGTGGGGTGGGTCGCCCCGAAGTGGGACGTGTCGCTCTTGTATTCCTTCAGGAAGACGTTTTCGGTCGCGATCAACGAGGGCTATTCCATTAGCCTCACGTTCAAATATAATCTCTAATACCGCGGCAGGGTAAGGAGGAGAAATGGACGCTTGGAAAAAAATCGTCGGGTTGGCGGCGGCGCTCGCCTTGGCGGCAGGCTGCTCGCGGCCGGTGCTCAAGGAGAACGCACAGCCGTCCAGGGCGAAGGACCAGTATCTCCGCGTCAAGAAGGTGGCGGTCTTCCCCTTCGAGAACTACACAGAGACCAAGGACGCGGACAAGACGATCGACGCGCTCGTGATCCCCGCCCTCCGGGACGAGGGAGTCTTCGATGTGGTGGAGGATACGCGCTTCACCCGCGACGTCATGAAGAAGCTGAAGATCACCTCCACGGAGATCCTGGACAAGGAGGTGCTGAAAAAGCTCAGCGACGAGATGAACGTTCAGGGGATCGTCTACGGGAAGATCCTGAACTACGGGAAGGGGAAGGACAAGGATTCCGCTTCCCAGGTGACGATGGACATGGCGCTCGTGGAGCCCTCCACCGGGAACGCCCTCTGGGTGGGGAACGTCAGCACCTACGGGGGGCTGACCGCGGGGAAGGTGTTCGGCGTCACCGAGGGGAAGACCGACATCGAGGTGGCCCGGGAGGCGGTCCAGAGGCTCGCCTCGTCGCTTGCCCGCGCGGTGAAGAAGGCGCAGGACCGGGAGCGGAAGGGAATCGTCGCGGAGCTGAAGAAGGAGGAGGAGATCGAGAAGGCCCGGCTCGATAAGCTCAGGGGCGAGACCGGGAAGATCCAGGAACAGATGGACAAGGCCAAGACCGAGGCGAAGGGAATCAGGGACGCGGCTTCGAAAGAAGCCGAGGGCATAAAATCCGAGCTCGAGATGCAGAAGGCCGCGCTGGAGGCGGAGAAGGCGAAGACCACGTCCGCGCAGCAGGAGATCGACCAGGAGAAGCTCAAGGTCGAGCTGGAGAAGAAGAAGATCGCGGATGAGATGAAGAAGCTGGCGGAGGAGAAGAAGAAGCTGGAGGAGGAGAAGAAGAAGGCTGCGGAGGCCATCAAGGAGGAGCGCGTGAAGGATGCGGCCCCTGCGGTCCCGTCTCCGCCGGCGCCCGCACCTCCCCCGGCCGCCCCGCCCGCCCCGGCCCCGGGAGAACCGGCGGGAGCGCCTACCCGGTAGGAAGCGACAGGACGCAACCAGGCGCCCCTGGCGGCTTGCCGTTTGAAAACGGAAGGAGAAGACATCGTGCGGAAATCCCGTGGAAAGAAGTTCCTGCTGTTATTTGCCTCTGCGGCGGCGTTGGGCTGGCTGGGGTGCGCCACGGCGGACGTCAAGAACGAGACGGTGGCGTCGGTCAACGGCGATGAGATCAAGGTTGCCGAGCTGCGGGAATTCCTCGGCATCCGGGGCGGGCGGTCCCTGGCGTCGCAGGTGCCCGCGGAGAAGAAGAAAGAGGCGCTGGACCGCATGGTGGCGGGCCGCCTCCTGGCGCAGGACGCCAAGGCCAGGGGGCTGGACAACACCGGCGAGTTCCGGGAAGCCCTCGGCCAGAACGAGCAAGGGGTCTGGATCACCGCTCTCTTCCGAAAGGAAATGGAGGCCAAGGGCGGGATCGACGAGAAGGCGGTCAAGGCGGAGGCAAAGAAGCTGCGGGAAGCCGACAAGAACCTCTCCGAGGCGGACGCCTCCCTCCGGGCGGGACAGATGGTTTCCGAGGCGAAAACCCGGAAGATCGAGGGGGACCTCATCGCAGCCGCCAAGAAGGAGATGGCCACCTCCGTCAATCAGGAAGTGGTGCAGAAGATCGGAAAGGGCGAAAAGGTGGAAGACAGCGCGATCCTCGGATCCGCGGGGGCCGAAAAGCTCAGCTACGGGGAGGTGAAGCGGCTCCTTGCCGCCATATCACCTGGTCCCCACGGTGGGCAGGACCTCTCGAGGAACCCGGTCGCGATCCAGCGGATGCTGGACCGCGAGATGACGGGACGGGCGCTCGTCGCGTACGCGAAGAAGCAGGGGATCGAGGGGTCGGAGTGGCTCAAAGCGGTCCGGAAAGAGCTGGAGAGATCGCTCCTCGTCAACCTTCTGGGGGAAAAGGTGGTGTTGAAGGAGGTGTCGGTAACCGATAAGGAGATCTCGGATGCTTACGCCGAGCACGGACAGATGTTCATCCGCGACGGCAAGAAGGTCCCGCTCGCCGAGGTGAAGGAGCAGATCCGGGGCTTCCTCCAGAACAGCAAGCGGAGAAAGTCGATCGCGGACTACATCGCGGAGCTGAAGAAGAAGGCGAAGATCACCGTCAACGAGGGGCTGCTTCCCAAGGTGTGATGCCGGGGTGAATGACTGCCGGGGGGAGGGCCATCCAGAAGGGAGAGAGGGAGGGCCGATGAGAACCGCGGGAGTGGTGGCGATCGTCCTGCTCGTGTTGGGGATTGCCGGGGCGGCTTTTTCGGGGGTGTCGTTCGACCTCGTGTACGCCGTCGGGGAATTCGGGATCGGGCGGGAGAGCTTCGACAGCCCGGTCGACGTCGTCGAGGACCGCGACGAGAACATCTTCGTCGTGGACCGGAGAAACAACCGGATCCAGGTGCTGGACCGCCGGGGGCGGTTCGTCCGCGAGTGGGGGAAGCGCGGTTTCTCGCCCGGCGCCTTCGATGTGCCTTCCGCGATCACCATCGACCCGATCACGGGGAACCTCCTCGTCGTCGATCGGCAGAATCACCGGGTCCAGATCTTCGATCCGGAGGGAAATCTCGCGAAGGTCGGCTCGAACGGAAAGGCCCTCACCAACCCGCTCGGGCGGCTTGGTTCCGGGAACGGCGACTTCAACAACCCGATGGACGTCGCGGTGGACAAGCGGGGGAACATCTACGTCGCGGACACGGGCAACAACCGGATCCAGAAATTCGACCCTTCCGGGGCTTTCCTGGCGGAGTGGGGGAAGTTCGCCCGGCGTCGAGGAACGCAATTGAACAATCCCGTTTCCGTGGCGTATTCCGACGAGGGGTTCGGCTATGTCTACGTGCTGAATTCCCCCGATTGCAGAGTCCTGAAATTCGATATCGACGGGAACTTCGTGAAGGAGTGGCCGATGCACCGGAAGGGGGATGGCGCCCTGTGCGGTCCCTCCCGAATACGGATTGAACCGCGTCGGTATACAGTGTATATTGCGGATACGGACAACAACCGGGTCATCCTCTTCGATAAGGAAGGCGAGTTCCTCGGGGATCTCCGGGAAGGAAAGGCTCCCTTTAAAAAGCCGAGCGGCATCTTCGTCACGCAGACCTTCGGAGAGAACGTCCTGGTGGCCGATACCGGCAACAACCTCATCCAAAAGTTCAGGAGGGTACGATAAGCATGCGCTTTCCAGCGAAGGTTCCGATGCTCCTCCTCTTGTGCGTTTGCTGCTTCGCCGCGGGATTGCCCGCCGCCTTCGCCCAGGAAAAGGCCATGACGCCGCTGTCGGGCGGTATCCCCATGATCGAGGGGATCAAGATGCTGGAAATCGGCGCGGTCGCGCCCGACTTCAGCATCAAGGACGCGGAAGGGACGCAGTTCAACCTTGCCGACGAGAAGGGGAAAAGATCGGTCCTCCTGGTCTTCTGGTCGATCTTCTGCGAGCCGTGCCGGTACGAGATGCCGATCATCCAGAAAGCGCACGACAAGTACAAGGACGCCGGCCTGGACGTGCTGGCCATCGCGCTCGACGGCGAACCGTTGAAAAACAGCATCGTCGGCTTCGTGAAGCAGGAGGGATACACCTTCCGGGTGCTGATCGACGAGCTGGACGCCAAGGAGATGTTCAAGGTGGCCGACCCTTACGGCGTGGCGGGGACGCCGAGCCTGTATCTTGTGGACAGGACAGGGAAAGTCGCGCTCGCCAAGGCCGGGCGGTTGAAAGAAGAGGAGTTGGAAAAAGCCATCCAGGCCGTCCTGAAGAAGTGAGGCCGTGATGCGGGCCGCTTGCGCCGCGACCCTCGCCGTTCTCCTTCTCCTTTGCGCCGGGAGCGCCCCGGCCGTTTCCGTCGGGGAGCGGGCGGTCTCCATAGAGGGCGACGATCTTTCCGGCGAAAAGGTAAGCCTTCAAAGCCACATCGGCAGGAAAGCCATCCTCCTCAAATTCGGCTCGATCTACTGTTCCACCTGCGTCTCCTCCCTCGAGGACATTGCCCGCATCCGGCGAAAGTTCAAATCCTCGGACCTGGAGATCATCGGGGTGAACCTCGACGTTTACGGGCTGAGCAGAGTGCGGAGGTTTTACCGGGGCTATGCGTCCCTGATCAAATACCCGATGATCATCGACGAGAAGCTCGCGGCTTCCCGCCCTTACGATATCCAGTCCATCCCCGCGCACATCGTCATCGACAAGGAAGGGACCGTCCGGTACGTCTCGACGGGGGCCACGGAACAGGACATGAAAATCCTGGAGGAGGTCCTGGCGAAGGTGATCCGGGGCGAAGCCGGGGTGGAAAAGCTGATGAAGGAAGCCCCGCTGCAGGTATTCCTTCCGCTGAACTTCACCAAGACGTTGCAGGATTCGGTCTACGTCGTGGGGAAGACCCGGCCGGGAAGCAGGATCTTCCTTTCGCTGAACGGCGGCTCCCGCCAGGCGGTCACCTCCATGCGGGACCTGTTCTACATGCGCACGCCCCTTTCCCTCGGCTCGAACTATGTCGAACTGCAGGTCCTCGACGAACTGGGCGGACGCGTCACCCAGGGCGTCGTGATCTTCCGCGAGCCGAAGATCGGAATGGGGATCGAGTCCCCTTTTCCCCCGTACAGTTTCCACACGGAGAAGAACGAGGGTCGGTGCAGGAAATGCCATGATCTCAACCCTCCCTCCACGGGGGCGCAAGGGTTCGCCACGGCGACGCAGTTCTGCCTGGGCTGCCACAAGGAGCTGGCGGGGCAGCGCGTGGTCCACGGGCCCATCCCCATCGGCGGCTGCGTCCCCTGCCACCAGTTCGCGAGCAAGCCGAACCGCTACGAGGTCGTCGCCCAGGGACAGGATCTGTGTTTCAAGTGTCACGAGGAGAAGCGGAAGGACCTCATCAAGACGTACCTGCACGGGCCGATGTCGGCGGGGCTCTGCACCATCTGCCACAACCCGCACGGTTCCTCCGAGAAGTTCCAGCTGCGTAGGTACGTCGGGGATCTCTGCATCATGTGCCACGAGGGGATAAAGGCCGCCTCCTACAAGAAGGTCGTCCACAAGCCCGTCAACGACGGGAGCTGCTCCGGGTGCCACGAGCCCCACTCCTCTACGAGGGCCGACTACTTCCTCAAGTTCCCGAACAACGAGCTCTGCCTTTCCTGCCACAAGGACGTGAACCCGAGGAGCCACACTCACCCGTACGGCGTCCCGCCGAAGACGGAGAAGCCGGTCAAGCTGGACAAGGCGGGGAACCTCACCTGCCTCTCATGCCACGAGGCCCACGCTTCCGACGAGATCAAGCTCCTGCGGAAAGGGGGATGCAACAAGTGCCACTCCTCGTAAGTCCGCTAGGCGGACGGGAAGCGGGGTCGCCGTGATCAAGATCTACGGGTCCCTGGGGTTCAAGCTCATCATCGCCTCCCTGGCTCTTGCCCTGGTCACCATCGGGCTGGGAGGCGTGCTCGTGTACAAGATCAGCGAGGACGCCATCAAGGTCGATGCCCAGATGTCGGTCCGGGAGCTCGCCCACAACGTGTCCATGACGAAGAGCGACAGGGGGGCCGGGGGCCAGTCCCTGGTGGACACGCTGACCTCCCTGAAGGTGGAGAAGTTCGGGGCCGCCTGGGTGATGGACCGGAACGGCTTCCTCATCGCCCACATGGACCCCAAGTTCCGGAACATGGTGGAGGCGCAGACCTACATCGGCGACACCTTCGTCCACCTGAACGTCGCCGAGCAGCCGATCCAGCAGCTGGGCGAGAAGAACATCGTGCACAAGGCCAAGCTCCAGGAGCTGATCGAGAAGTTCGACGGGGGGTTCGGGACGTACAACTTCCTGGGGGACAACAAGATCATCGCCTTCCGGGTGATCAAGGACCGCGGGTGGCTCGTCGCCGTCGACCAGCCGATCACCACCGCCTTTTCCGAGCTGACCCGCATCAAGAGGGTCATCGTCACCACCTGCATCGTCATCGCGGTGCTGGTGTTCGGGTTCACCTGGTTCGCGATGCGTATCATCATCAAGCCGTACTACCGGAAGCAGGATGAGACGAACCTGCGGCTCGAGATGATGAACCATGAGCTGGAAACGTCCCGGAGGAAGCTCGAGAAGGCGGGGAACAGCCTGACGCGTCTCTACGACCTGAGCATCGCGATGCAGTATTCCGGCTTCCTCGAATCTCACCTTCCCCTCGTCCTCGGCGTGGCCCAGGAGCGTTTCGAGGTGGACCGCATCCTGCTCATGATGCCGGACGACGAGGGCAGGTTCCTGCGCTGCAAGGCGTCGGTCGGCAACGTCTTCGAGTCCGAGGAGAAGATCTTCGTCCCGATATCCGCTCCGGGCGGCGGGCTGGCGCGGGCGTTCCTTTCGAAGCAGACGGTCTTCTGCGACGGCTCCGGTCCGGTCCCGGAAGACTTCCGGGTCCAGGCCCCTTACGACAGGATACGATCGCTGCGCACCAAGGCGTTCGCGGTCTTTCCACTGGTCTCCAAGGACAAGGTTATCGGAGTGCTGGGGGTCGACAACAAGATGAGCCGGCGGCCGCTGACCCGCGAAGACATCGAGGCGATCGAGAACTTCGCCTACAAGATGGCCTCCCTCATCGACAACACCCGCCACCTTCAGTCGATCCGGAAGGCCGCCCAGGAGATGGAGAACAGGGACCGCCTGACCGGCTTGTACCACCTGCGCCATGTCAGGGTGCTTGCCGACGGGTTCATCGGCGCCGCGGTGAGGGACCGCGTCCCCTTCACGATGATGCTGGTCTATCTGACCAACTTCAAGGAGTACAACGAGCTGAACGGATACCAGCGGGGCGATTTCGTCCTCCAGAAGACCGCCGAGCTTCTGAAGATGCAGGAAGTGATGGGTGTGGTCCCGGCGCGCTGTTACGGGGCCACCTTCCTCGCCCTTTTTCCCGGAAAGAACGGGGAGCAGGGGGAGTATATGGCCGCGCAGTTCCGGAAGGAATTGGACCAGTTCTCCTTCTACGGGGAAAAGCGGTTATTGGGGGGGAAACTGGTCGCCAAGGTATCGACAGCCGAATACCCGCGCGACTCGGGAAAGAGCTTCGACGAGTTTTTCTCGGCTCTCGAAGCCCTTTGAGGGGGAAGACGGGCCTTGCCCTCCGACTCCCGCTTCCTCCTGTTCGACCCTTCCGGCGAGGGATGGCGAAGGGTCTCCCTGCCCCAGGTCGCCTTCGCGGGGCGCTCGAACGTGGGGAAATCCTCCCTGCTCAACGCCCTGGCCGGCCGGTCGCGCCTCGCT
Source organism: Deltaproteobacteria bacterium (assembly GCA_016220005.1). GTDB lineage: Bacteria > Desulfobacterota > Deferrimicrobia > Deferrimicrobiales > Deferrimicrobiaceae > JACRIV01. The sequence continues at coordinate 13,493 of JACRIV010000073.1, read as the reverse complement.
CATGTCAGCAAGACCCCCGGCAGGACGCGGGGGATCGCCTTCTTCGAGATCGAGGGGCGGTTCGCCTTCGCCGACCTCCCGGGCTATGGGTACGCGAAGGTCTCCCGGGCGGAGCGCGATGCCTGGAAGGCCCTCGTCGAGGGCTATTTCTCCTCCTGTCGGCTGTTGAGGAAGGTGTACCTGCTGGTGGATGTCCGGCGCGGCCCGGAAGAGGAGGAACGGATCCTCTCGGAATACCTTGCAGGGCTGGGTCTTCCTTACCGGTGGGTGGGGACGAAGGTCGACAAGCTTACCGCGAGCGAACGGAGGACCGTAACGGCGCGATTCGCCGGCCCGGAGTGGCTGGAAAAAGGCGGCCCGCCGGTCCTGGTTTCCGTTAAAACCCGGGAGGGGATCGACCGGCTTTTCGGGGATATCCGGGCTAGTGTACCGTGTCGTAAATAGCTTGACGCACCGAGAGCGTCGATGCGCCGTGCCAGCGAGGCGCGCGACTGAGGCATACCGTTGAGTATGGTGAAGGAGCGCAACGAAGCTGGAGCGGATGCAGCGGCGCTCGAATGCCAAGATATTTGCGAGACGGTGCACTAGTTTTTCCGCTTGATTATTTTGTCGGGAAGGGATATCCTCTCCCCGTTTTATTACCGGTCATGCCCTGCCAAAACGACAGCGACATCGTGTGAGTCTGCCGTCCTTTCGGCGGAGACGGAGGATACTCCTTGTTCCCTATCCTTGAAAGCAAAGAGATCGCGAAGAACGTTTTCCTGCAGCGCATTCAAGCGCCCCGGATCGCGCGCAAGCGCAGGGCGGGCCAGTTCCTTGTCATTCGCCGGGGGGAGTTGAGTGAACGGATCCCCCTGACCATCGTGAACTCCGACCCGGCCGAAGGCAGCGTCACGATCATCTTCCAAACCGTCGGGAAGTCGACGGCGGAGATCGCCTCCCTTTCAGCCGGGGACACGCTGCTGGACGTCGTCGGGCCGCTGGGCCTGCCGACGCACATCGAGAACGTGGGCACCGTCGTAGGGATCGGCGGAGGGATCGGGACGGCCCCGCTCCTTCCCATCGCGACCGCCTTAAAATCAGCGGGGAACCTCCTCCTGTCGATCGTCGGGGCGCGGACGAAGGACCTCCTCATCCTCGAAGAGGAGATGCGGGCGATCTCGGACCGTATCGTCGTCACCACCGACGACGGGTCGTACGCCAAGAAGGGGTTCGTCACGACCGCCCTCCAGGAGATGATCGACGCCGGGACGAAGATCGACCTGTGCATCGCCATCGGCCCCGTGCCGATGATGAAGGCGGTGGCGGAGGTGACGCGCCCCCACCAGATCAAGACCGTCGTGAGCCTGAACCCCATCATGGTGGACGCAACGGGAATGTGCGGCGCCTGCCGCGTGACGGTCGGCGGAAAGACGAAGTTCGTCTGCGTGGACGGGCCCGAGTTCGACGGCCACGAGGTGGACTTCAAGGAGCTCGTGATGCGCAACCGCGCCTACCTCAAGGAAGAAAAGGAGGCGATGGACCGGTTCGTCCACAAGGGCGGCAAGTGCATGGGGTCCGCGAACTCCGCGGCGAAGCCGGCCGCCGACAAGACCCCGGTGACCGTGACGACGGGAGGTGCGAACTGATGCCCTTCACCTCCCCTTCACCCCGTCCCAAGGTGGGAAGCATCCCCCGGCAGCCGATGCCGGAGCAGCCGCCCCAGGTTCGGATAAAGAACTTCAAGGAAGTCCCTTATGGCCTCACCCCCGACCTGGCCATCCTCGAGGCGAGCCGTTGCATCCAGTGCAAGAACCCGGCCTGCGTCAAGGGATGTCCGGTCGAGGTTCAGATCCCCGAATTCATCGATCTCGTCCGCCAGGGGAAGTTCATCGAGGCGGCCAGGAAGATCAAGGAGACGAACGCCCTTCCGGCCGTGTGCGGGCGGGTCTGCCCGCAGGAAGAGCAGTGCGAGATGCCCTGCGTTCTGGGCAAGAAGTACCAGCCGGTGGCCATCGGCCGCTTGGAGCGTTTCGTCGCCGACTTCGAGCGGGTGACCGGAAACGTGGCCATCCCGGAAATCGCCCCCCCGACGGGGAAGCGCGTGGCGATCGTCGGCGCCGGCCCCGCCGGGCTCACGGTGGCGGGCGACCTCGTCAAGCTCGGCCACGACGTCACCATCTTCGAGGCGCTGCACAAGCCGGGCGGAGTCCTCATGTACGGGATCCCCGAGTTCCGCCTCCCCAAGGACATCGTGCAGTCCGAGGTGGACTACATCCGCAGCCTCGGCGTCAAGCTCGAGTGCAACGCGGTGATCGGCAAGTCGATCACGATCGACGAGCTGTTGAACGAGGAGGGGTTCCACACCTGCTTCATCGGCACCGGCGCGGGCCTGCCGTATTTCATGAACATCCCGGGCGAGAACCTGATCGGGATCTACTCGGCCAACGAGTACCTGACGCGCGCCAACCTGATGAAGGCGTACCTCTTCCCCGAGGCCGACACGCCCCTTACCCGGGGCCGCCACGTGGCGGTCGTCGGCGGCGGGAACGTGGCGATGGACGCGGCGCGCACTGCGATGCGGATGGGCGCGGAGAAGGTGTACGTCGTCTACCGCCGGTCCAAGAAGGAAATGCCCGCCCGGATCGAGGAGATCCACCACGCCGAGGAGGAGGGGATCGATTTCCACCTCCTGACCAACCCGCTCCGGTTCCTCGGGAACGACGAGGCCTGGGTGACCGAGATCGAGTGCCAGAGGATGGAGCTGGGCGAGCCCGACTCGTCGGGCCGGCGCCGCCCTGTGCCCATCAAAGGGTCCGAGTTCCGGCTCCCCGTGGACACCGTGGTCATGTCGATCGGCAACGGAGCCAACCCGCTCGTTCCTGCCACCACCCCGGGGCTGGACACGAACAAGTGGGGGAACATCCTGGCCGACCAGGAGACGGGGAAGACCAGCAAAAAAGGGGTCTTCGCCGGCGGCGACATCGTGATCGGCGCGGCGACCGTCATCCTCGCGATGGGCGCGGGCCGCAAGGCCGCCGCGGCCATGCACGAATACCTCATGAGTGGGACCTGGTAGCGGCGCATCCGGACGCCGCGCCCCCGCGCGTGCTACGCGCGCCTCACGGGGTACCCCTCGGTTCCCCGTCCCGCAACGCTGTTATCGAAGCATCTCGATGAACGCCTGGATCCGGATCTTCGTGCGCCCATCGAGCGGGCCCGGCATGTCTCCCTCCAGGGTGAGGACCGGCAGCCCGACCTCCTTCCGCAGCAGGATGTCCTCGATCTGCCGGAAGCAGAACGACTGCACATAGTGGACGATCCCCCGGACGCGCCGGAGCGCGATCTCCCGGCGGATGTCCGCAAGACGCTCGAAGAAGGTGTAGGGGTAGGTGTAGCGCTGGTACTGCTCCGTGAGGCCCTCCGCGGGGCCCGGCATTGCGAACTGGCGCTGCACCTCGTTGAAGACGAATCGCGCGCCCGACTCCTCGATGAAGGCGTGGATGCCGGAGACGATCGGCGGCACCCCCACGAAAGCCAGGGGGAGCAGGTCTTTCCGGGCGGGGCGGGCCGCGGCCTTCGCGAGGAACGCCTTCGCCCGCCGTTCGTACCGGTCGGGGTCCCCCGTAAAGTCGGAGCAGTTGACGAGCCACAGGTGATTCTCCTCCCCGGTCACCTTTCCCTCTTCCCATGTGAGCCGGTCGATCTCCAGGACGATCCGCCGCACGGCGGAAAGCTTCCTTCGAACGCGCTCAGCTTGCGCGACGGTCGTCCCGAAGCGCCTGGCCATCTTGCGCAGCTCCAGGGACAGGAGTCCGGGATCGCGGTCGAAGGGAAAGGCGAAGGGAGCGATTCGCACCCCCTTGTAGGAGAGGACCTCCATCAGCGCCTGCGTGAAACTACAGTCACCCTGCGTGACGGCGATGACGTCCCTGAAGCGGTGCCGTCGCACCACCCCGTAGATCCCCTTCACCCAGCTGCAGCTGTTCCGCGGGAACCCCTCGGATTCCGCGATCCGGACATACTCCTCCGGCCCGGCGGCGGTGATGAAGCGGTTGTTGAGGTCGACGGGGACGTGCCCGCCCGCGAAGAGGATCTCCGAGGGGATCGTGGTGGTGAAGCCGACGCGCAGGGTCAATCTCCCTTGACGAACAGGAAGTAGATCAGCACGGCCACCACGAGAAACGCCCCGCCCGCGAAGACCACCAGGTGCCGGTCGAGCGCCGCTTCCCCCGCGCCGAGGCGGGAATAACGGACCACGGCCAGGATTCCGCCGACCCCGAAGAGAAGCAGGAGGACGAACTTCCAGCGCATGATCACGGCGGCGACGACAACGACCAGCGTCAGGAAAAGCACCCTGGGATCCGTGGCGAGATCCATGATGTTTGCGCTCGTCAGGAAGTCCACGATTTCCTTCATAACGGCTCCTTCGGAAGGGCGCGTTTGTTGACAACAATACGATAGCGTCTTATTTTAGGAAAATCAAAGTCTTAGGAGAACGCGTGGACCGGCCCATCGGGGTCTTCGATTCCGGCGTCGGCGGACTGACCGTCCTGCGGGAGCTCGTGCGGGCTCTTCCGAAGGAGATCTTCCTCTACTTGGGCGACACGGCCAGGGTGCCCTACGGGACCAAGTCGCGGGAGACGATCACCCGGTACTCCATCGAAATCGCCAATTACCTGATCACGCGGCACGACATCAAGATGCTGGTCGTGGCCTGCAACACGGCATCGTCGCTGGCCCTGCCGGTCCTGCGGAAGATCTACAAGATCCCCGTGGTGGGGATGGTCGATCCGTGCGTGCGGCGCGTCGCAGCCCTCCCGAGACGGGAGGCGATCGGCGTGATCGGGACCACGGGCACGATCCGGTCCGGGGCCTACGAGCAGGCTCTCCGCCAAGCCGTGCCGCAGGCGAGGGTGCATTGCCAGCCGGCCCCGCTCCTCGTCTCGCTGGCGGAGGAGGGGTGGACGGAGAGCCCGGTCGCCCGCGCCGTCATCGCGGAGTACCTGTCCCCCTTCAGGGTCCATCCGCAGGACGCGCTCATCCTGGGCTGCACGCACTACCCGGTCTTGAAGAAGCCGATCGGGGAGTTCCTCGGGGAGAAGACCGTGCTCATCGACTCCGGGGAGGAGTCCACCCGGGTCGTGGACATCCTCCTTTCCGAGAGCGGGATGAAGCGTATCGGCGGCAAACCCGAGATACGCTTCATGGTGACCGACGACCCCGATCCCTTCATGCGGGTCGGCGAGACGTTCTTCGGCGCGAAACTCGACAGCGTGGAAAAGGTGGTATTGTGAAGGGGGTGGAGGGGTCATGACAGGGACGCATGTCCGGATGCTCTCCGGGTTCAACCACAACATCAAGTACAAGGGGAAGGTCTTCCACATACAGACCGAAGACGGAGGGATCGACAACCCGCAGATCGTCACCCACGCCTTCCTCGGCGGGGTCATCCTCGACACCGTGCGGCAGCCTTACGACGACCTGCTGGACCGGCCGGGCTGGCAGGAGACCCTCCGCGACCGCATGAAGGCGCAGCACCTCGAAGAGATCCGCAAGCTCTTCTCGGGCGCGTTCGACGCGCAGACGGAGACGCCGGCGGAAGATGATTGAGGCGTTCCGCGTTGGCGCCGTGTGCCGGAACGGCACGCTCTGGGACGGCCTCGACCTGGCCTTCGGCGACGGCGAGGCGTGGGCGGTGACCGGCCCCCCCGGAAGCGGGAAGACCGTTCTACTACGCATCTTGCGCGGGGAGCAGCGCCCGGATGCGGGAGATGTCGTCGTCGGAGGCAGGTCTCTCTTCAGGGGGGGGCCGGCGGCCAACAGGGAGTTCCGGGCCTCCTCGGCAGTGGTCCCCGAATCGTTTCCCCCGGGCGCCGGCAGGACAGTGGATGACCTGTTCCGCCTCGCCGCCGCCGCGTCGTTCCACATTCCGGCAAGCGAACGGAAGGAGAGGGAGGAGGAACTCCTTGCGCTCGTCGGCCTGCCGGGGGCGCAGCGGTGGGATCTGTCGTCGCTGTCGATTTCCGAGAGGGCGAGGGTTTCGCTGGCGGCGGAACTTTTTCGAGGCCCCGGATATCTATTCGCGGATATGCTGCTGTTGAATGCGGGCAGGGAATGGGCGGATATGCTCCGCGCGCTGTTCCGCGCGCTCGCGAGGGAGGGCAAGACGATCGTGCTCGCAGAGCGGTCGATTCCGGAAGGATGGAAGGGCCCCGAGGACGGGAGGGGGCTTGCAAGGGGACCGTTTCTCCTTTACCCCGTCGCCGGGGGAGGAGTAGGCGCACGATGAGCGGCCTTTCGCTCTGCTTCATCGACTGGAAGCTGGCGGGGAAGGAATTGTTCCGGGAGACTGCCGGCAGGTTCCTTCTCTTCTTCGTTCTCGGGACCCTGTTCGTGGCGATGCTCCTCTCGGGAGGGGTCAACCGTTTCCTTTCCGAGCAGTGGGCCGTCACGGCAATCCTCCAGATGTCGGTCCCGGCCGAGGGGGGCAGAGGGATCGCCGCCAAGGCGGCGGGTTTGCCGGGGGTGCGCCGGGCGGTCTACAAGGATCCGGAGGCGGCGTGGAAGGAATTTATCGCCGCGTACCCCGGGCTCGAATCGTTGCGTTCGGCGGGCGGGAACCCGCTTCCCGGTTACGTGGAGATCCGGATGCGGCCGGGCCGGCTGACCGAAAAGGACATCAAGGCGGTCGAGGCCGCCCTCCGGCCGCTGCCCCAGGTGGACAAGCTTCTCTCGGGGGGAGAGGCGCTGACCCGCCTGCTCCGGGTCAAGGACGGGATCAACGTCGGGTTCCGGGTGCTGTTCGGCTTCCTGTGCGTCGCGTGCTTCGCGACCCTGTTCCTGCAGGAAAAGGCGCGCGCGGCGTCGCTGGCCGCCGACTTCGCGTTTCTCGGGGACAGGGGGACCCCGCGGAACCGCATCGCCTTCTCCCGCGCCCTCGGGGCGGGCCTCATCGGATGCCTCCTTGCCCTGGTCTCGCTGGGTGCGGCGGCCCTTGCCCTGTCGTCCCTGGTCGACCGGCTTCCCTACCTGGGCGGCGTGATCGGGCCCGCGGAGGAAGTGTTCGCTCCCGGGCTCCTCGTCCCGGCGCTCCTGTTCCTCCTTTCCGGGACGTTGCTGTCCGCCGGTGCATCGCTCATGGGATGGCGCGCCGCGCGGCCCGCCGGGAAATGAACAAAGGAAGACGTTTTTCGGGCATCGCCCTCCTGCTTGCCGCATGGATCGCCATCCTCCCTTCCGGCACCCCGGCGTCGGATTCGGCGGGGAAGCTCCGGGAGGAGAAGGCCCGCTTGATGGAGATGAAGCGGAAGGCGGAGAAGACGGCGGCGGAGCTCGCGGATACGCTCAAGCGGGAGAAGACGAGCCTTCGCCGGGTGGGAGAGCTCCAGGCGCGCCTGGCGAAGCAGCGGCGGCTGATCGAGCGGATCGATCGCAGGCTCCTGGCCCTCGAGGGACAGCTCGACCGCACGGAGGAGGAGGTCCGGGCGCTCGGCGAGGAACAGGGCAGGGCGGAGCGGGGCTTGCGGGGTGCGGCGGCGCAGGTGTTCGCAGGAGAGCGGGAGAGGATGCGCGCCCCCGGCTCGGAGACCCGCACCGAGCGCCTTCGCTATTTCGCCCGCTGGGTCCTGGCGGCGGAGCTGGCCCGATACGGCCGCCTGACGGCCGACAAGGAGGAGAAGGAGAGGACCCTCTCCGGCATCGAGCAAAGGATCGAGGTCTCGGAGCGCAGGATGGCGGAGCAGAAGAAGGTGGGAGAGAAGCTCCTCTCGCAGCGGGAGGCCGAGCGCAGAAGGCTCTCCGAGATCGAACAGCGGAAAAAGGCGAAGGAAGGGGAGCTGCGGGCCCTGCGCGCCAGGATCGCGAGGATGGAGGCGCTGGTCTCGCGGATCGAGCGGAAGATGCGGGAGAGGGAGCGCCAGGCGAAGGAGCCGCGGAAAATCGGGCCGAAGCAGTTTTCCGGCGTGTCGGGGGGGCTCGTCCCGCCGTTGGCGGGGAAGGTCGTCGGGCGTTTCGGCAGACAGCGCGATCCGGTCTTCGACGTGACGGTGGAGAATCGCGGCGTGGAGATCGAGGCGTCCCCGGGAGCCGCGGTCCATGCGATCGGCAAGGGAGAGGTGGTGTTCGCCGGCAGCGTGTCGGGGTTCGGGAAGGTGCTCATCCTCCAGCACGGCAGCGGCCTTTTTTCCGTTTACGGGAAGGCGGATTCGTTCTCCGCATCGCTGGGACAGAAGGTCGGGGCGGGCGAAGAGGTCGGCCGCATGCCCGCAAGCCCGGACGGGAAATCGGTGCTATACTTGGAACTCAGGGCCGCCGGGACCGCCATCGATCCGGTGCCGGTGATCCCCCTTACCCGGTGAGGAGCTGACGAATGGACCAGAACGGTTCGAGGAGACGGTACATGGCAGGAAAGAAATGGCTGGGCCCCGCAGTTGTGCTCCTGATCTTCTTCGTGGGGTTCGTCTCGGGAGATCTCACCGCTTCCCGCCAGTCTGCCCAGGCGAACGTGGCGTACGGGAAGCTCAAGGCGTTCGGCGACGTCCTCTCCGTCATCCAGGCGAGTTACGTGGAGGAGCCCAACGTCGACGATCTGGTGAACGGCGCGATCAAGGGCATGCTGCAGACGCTCGACCCTCACAGTTCCTATCTCACGCCGGAGATGCTGAAACAGGTCGAGGTCGAGACCAAGGGGAGCTTCGGCGGCCTGGGGATCGAGCTCGGCGTCAAGGACGGCGTCCTGACGATCATCGCTCCCATCGAGGATACGCCTGCGTTCCGGGCCGGCCTGCAGGCGGGAGATAAGATCGTGCGGATCGAGAACGAATCCACCCGGGACATGACGATCATGGACGCGGTCAAGCGGCTTCGGGGCGAGCCGGGGACGAAGGTGACGATCTGGATCTCCCGGGATGGGCTTGCCGAACCCAGATCCTATACCATCACCCGCGACATCATCAAGATCCGCAGCGTCAAGGCGAAGTCCCTGGGTGACGGGATCGGGTACATCAAGCTGAACCAGTTCCAGCAGGACACCGACAGCGAGCTGGACAAGGCGCTCCAGGCGCAGACGAAGGAGAAGGGGGGGCTCAAAGGACTCGTTCTCGACCTGCGGAACAACCCCGGCGGCCTCCTCGAACAGGCGGTCAAGGTGGCCGACCGGTTCGTCGAGTCCGGCATCATCGTCTATACGGACGGGCGCGTGGAGAACCAGAAGCAGAAATGGTTCGCCCATAAGGAAGGGACCTACACCGGGTTCCCGATCGTCGTGCTCGTGAACGCCGGCTCCGCTTCCGCCTCCGAGATCGTCGCGGGAGCGCTCCAGGACCACGGGAGGGCGATCCTCCTGGGGGCGCAGACCTTCGGAAAAGGTTCCGTCCAGACCATCCTCCCGATGGAGGACGGGTCCGCAATCCGGCTGACGACGGCCCGGTACTTCACTCCGAACGGGCGGTCGATCCAGGCGAAAGGGATCGCGCCCGACCTGGTCGTCAGCGACGGCAGGGAGCTTCCCGAAGGGCATATGGGACCGCTTCGCGAGAGGGATATCGAGCGCCACCTGAGGGGAGAAGGAGAGGGAGGGGGAGCCGCCCCGGAGAAGGCGCGGCCGCCCGCTCCGAAGGAAAAGAAAGAGGAGCCCTCCGGCCGGAAGAACGGGAAGAAGGAGCCCGCGCCGGTGGAGGAGGGCAGGAAGGAAGACGCCAAGGATCCCCAGCTTGACCGCGCGGTGGAGCTCCTGAAAGGGTGGGAGATCTTCAAGACGCGGTTTGTCGACAGGCCCAAGGCGTCCTGACAGGCCCCCGCTCCGGGACGGGATGAAGCAGAGGGCCGCCAAAGGGTCGGACGGTCGAAGAGGTTGGCGGTGGGGGATGCTCCTGTTCGGGGCGTTCCTCGCCGGCCTTTTCGCCGTGGGCGCCCTGCTTCTGCTGACGGGGCAAGGCGCGAAGGAGCAGGCCCCCCCCGGGCCGTTCGCCCCGCCCGCGCCGGCCCCCCCGCCTCCGGCGGCGCAGGCCGTTCTTCCGGCGACGCTTCCCGCGCAACCCCTCTTGGCGATCGTGGTGGACGACCTGGGCTACGAGCCCGGCCGGGACGCGGAGTGGATGAAATTCCCGGAGAGGATTACCGTGGCGGTCCTTCCTTTCGGCCCTTCCTCCCGCAACGTCGCGGAATCGGCCCGTTCCCGGGGATGGGGGGTGGTCCTGCATGTGCCGATGGAGCCGGAAAACCCGGCGCCCGACCGCACAGAGCGATTCCGCCTGCGCCGGGGGATGGCGGGCGGCGAAATGGAGTCCCTGCTCGCTCGCATGATCGAGAACGTCCCCCAGGCGACCGGGGCGAGCAACCACATGGGCTCCGCCTTCACCGCAGACCCGGAATCGATGGCGATGTATGCGGCCGTCCTCAAGAAGAGAGGGCTTTTCCTGCTCGACAGCGTAACGACGCCTCGCTCTGTGGTCCTGGATGCGGCGCAAGGGGCCGGAATCCCCGCGGCGAGAAGGGATGTCGTTCTCGACGCCGACTTGCGGCCCGAGGAGATGCGCCGCCAGTGGGAGCGGGCGGTCTCGATCGCCAGGGAGAAAGGCAGGGCGATCCTCGTCTGCCACGCAAGGACGGAGACGCTGCGCGTGTTGCTCGATCTGCTGCCCGGGCTGCGGCGGGAAAAGATCCGGGCCGCAACGCTGGATGAGCTGATCGGCGGGAAGGCGGAGGGCCGCTGATGGACGGAGAGCTGTTCGGCTCCACGCAGGAGGCTGTGCGCGGGGTCCTCACCGTCTCCGAGCTGACGGCGCGCATCAAGACGTGCCTGGAAGGGGCGTTCCGGTCCGTTCGCGTGGAGGGGGAAGTGTCCAATTACAAGCTCTACCCCTCCGGCCACAGGTACTTCTCGCTCAAGGACGAAGGGGCCCAGATCCGGGTCGTTCTGTTCCGCGGCCGGGAGCGGTTTGTCTTCGGGGAGATCCGGGACGGCCAGACCGTGATCGTGGCGGGCTCCCTGGGAGTTTACGAGAAGAAGGGGGAGTACCAGATATACGCCCAGTCCGTGGAGGTGCGAGGCCTGGGGAGCCTGCTCCTGGAACTGGAAAAGCGGAAGGCGCGGCTTGCGGCCGAAGGGCTTTTCGACCCGGAGCGTAAGCGCCCGCTGCCGCCTTTCCCCGAGCGGATCGGGCTGGTCACTTCGAGGCAGGGGGCGGCGCTCCGGGACATGCTCCGGGTCGCGAGGAACCGGTGGCCGTCGATCGGCATCACGCTCGCCCCCGCCCAGGTGCAGGGGGAGGGGGCGGCGGAGGACATCGCGCAGGCGCTCTCCGCCCTGTACACCCTGGGGACGGCCGACCTGATCGTCATCGGCCGGGGAGGGGGCTCCGTAGAGGATCTCTGGGCGTTCAACGAGGAGATCGTGGTGCGGACGATAGCGGCATCGCCCGTGCCGACCATCAGCGCGGTGGGGCACGAGACCGACTTTACCCTCTCCGACCTCGCCGCGGACCATCGTGCGCCGACCCCCACGGCGGCCGCGCAGATGGCCGTTCCCGATCGGATGGAGGTGACGGAGCGCGTGGCCGGCCTCCTTCTTCGGGCGAGGCGGGCGGAGCGGCACCGCCGGGAGACCCTGCGCAGGGAATGGCGCATCGCCGCAGGCGCCCTGTCCGACCCCCGGCCGCTCCTCCAGGCCCGCCGCTACGCGGCGGCGAAGGCGACGGACGCTCTCCTGGAGAACGTTCAGCGGCGAATGCGGGAAGGGCGCGACGGAGTGTCGGCCCTGTCATCCGAGCTGCGGCTCCACTCGCCTTCCGCATGGGTTTCCCGGAAAAGGGGCGAGGTGGCGCTCCTCACCGAGCGGGCGATCCGCCGGATCGACGCGATACGGGCGATGCCAAGAGGACGGCTCGGCCTCTTGCGGGGCAAGCTCGTCGCCCTCAACCCGAGGGCGGTCCTGACGCGGGGGTACGCGATCGCCGCTCACAGGGATTCCGGGGCCGCAGTGCGCAGCGTCTCCGAGGTTTTCCCGGGCGAGGGGCTCGACATCCAGGTCTCCGACGGGGCGTTCGGCGCGGTCGTCGAGGAGTGAGAACCCGACCATGAAGGATATATATATTGATACCGAGGGTTCGAACTCCGAGGCAGCGCCGACGAGCAGGAGGAAGAGCGGCCAAGGATGGCCGCGTAAGCTGCCGAGGCGGCCCGCGCAGCCCGGACAGGAGGTCCGGGCGCGAGCGGGGGAAGAATTGGGAGCATCGGTTCTCGTCGTGCTTTTCGCCCTGTCCCTGGCATCCTACGCGTCCCCGGCGTCTGCGGAACAAGTCGTTGCCGATGGGGGGCAAAGTTTCGAGGTCTCCGTCTCCGATCGCCATCCCGCCCAAGGCGACCCGGTGCTCATCGAGGTCCGAATCGCGCCTCCGCCGGACAACGTTACGCTCGCCTGGAAAGGCCGGGTCTTTCCGCTGAAAGTGGCGGCGCCGGGCACGTATTTGGGGCTTGTCGGGATCGACCTGATGGATCCTCCGGGAAAGGTTCCGTTGTCCGTCGCGGCGGTACGGGGCGGCTCCGCCGCCCGTTTCGATCTCGAGCTTACGGTGCGGGAGAGGGCCTTTCCCGTGCAGGAGCTGGCGCTGCCGGAGACGATGGCGCGGTTCGACGACGCGACGCTCGAAAGGATCCGCGGGGAAGCCGCGCGGATCGAGGCCCTGTTCTCCGCTGTCTCCCCGCCGGCCTGGGACCTCCCCTTCCTTCGGCCGGTCGAGGACTTTCGGCCCGCAGGGTTCGGAGCCCGAAGGGTGATCAACGGCGAGCCGCGCAGCCCCCATGCCGGTGCGGACATCCACCTTCCCGCCGGGACGCCGGTCACGGCCTCGGCCGCGGGGACCGTCGTCTTCGCCGGGGAGCAGTTCTTCGGGGGGCGGTCGGTGATCCTGGACCACGGGGGAGGGGTATTCACCGTCTACTACCATCTTCAGGAATACGCCGTGCGGGACGGACAGCGCCTAGAGAAGGGGGAGCGGATCGGGGCGGTGGGATCGAGCGGGCGGGCGACCGGGCCTCACCTGCACTTCGGCGTCCGCGCGGCCGGCGGCCGCATCGACCCCTCGCGCCTGTTCGAGCGAAAATTCAACCGGCAGGAATAGATGAATGAGGATTCGAGCTCCGAGGCAGCGCCGACGAGTAGGAGGATGAGCGGCCATGGATGGCCGCGGAAGCGGCCGAGGCGGCCCGCGCAGCCCGGACAGGAGGTCCGGGCGCGAGCGGGCGAGAATTCAACCGGCAAGAATAGATGAATGAGAATTCGCATTTCGTTGACCGCTTCGGGAACCTGGCAATATAATTATTGAATGTCGGCAAAAGGGAAAGAGCCTTCCTTCGAGGAAGCGTTGAAGCAGCTCGAGGAGGTGGTCGCCAAGCTCGAATCGGGCGAGGTGAAACTGGAAGAGTCGATCCGCCTCTTCGAGGAAGGGATGCGGCTCCAGGCGATCTGCCAGAAGCGGCTGGACGAGGCCGACAGGAAGATCGAGGTCCTCCTT
>JACRIV010000071.1 GCA_016220005.1 Deltaproteobacteria bacterium | reverse complement strand
GGTCAAAGGCAAGGAATAAGTCGGTGGATCCCCCTGGCTTCAGCGCGGAGTCATCTTGGCCGGCCAAAGAGAGAAAGGAAGATTCATAGGAACCGGTTGCCAAGTTCGCAAAAATGGAGAATTCCCACGGTTGATTATCCCAGTTTGCCACGTGAAGGCCATATCCAGTAAAGCCGGACCCACCCGTAATGCCGAGATCGGCCGCTGTGCCTCCCACCGTGAAGTCGTGGCCGAACCCCTCGAAATAAACTCCGCGGGCCGAAGAGGGCAGGGCGCCATAAACCGGTTCCCCGGGCAGGAAATTTGTTCCTATGTTGACTCCTATCGCACCGGTGAAAGGGGGAGAAAAACTAAATGCCGAGAAATCGAAATTCAACAACTGTGTTTGCTCGAACGTAAGTATTGCCGCCGATGCATTGCCCCAAACCCCAGCGAGAATAATTACGATAACTGCCACCGCCGTACGCCTTCCCGGTCTCATCTTTATCTCCTCCTCATCGTAAACGATTGAAACCCAAACCCTAAGTCACGTTGATCTTCTGTCAAAGCCAATATCATGCCATCTCTCCTTAATGCTGAATGATTAATAACAGTAGTAAAATCAATATGTTGTTGCCCATTCGTCCGTGCTTGTTCTTGGATGCACGGTAAAAAGGAAATTAATTTCCCATAAGGGACAACAGGTCGGGATACCGGAGGAAACAATTATGCTTTGTTTGCCTTGGGTTACGAAACCGTGGATGTCTCGATCGGCGGCCCTGCCGGTTTACGGCTCGGGACTCGCGGCTTTGGCAAGGTCCCGTTCCTCGGCACGGGTGAGCGAGAGCAGCTCGTCGGGGGTGGTGACGAACATGTTGTTCGTTTCGCCCGCGGCGGGGTAGATCGTCTCGAAGCGGCGCAGCGAGGCATCCAGGTAGACGGGGATTCCCTCGGGGAGCGCCACGGGCGAGACGGCCCCCACCTTGAACCCGGTGTGGGCCATCACGTCCTCCGGCCCCGCGAGGCGCACCCTGCGCCCGCTGCGAAGCGCCTTGACCTTCTTGAAGTCGACGCGGCAGTCCCCCGAGATCACCACGACGACCGGGGATTCGTCTACCATGAGCAGGATCGTCTTCGCGATCTGGCCGACGCGCACGCCGAGGGTCTGCGCGGCAAGCTCCGAATTATGGGTCGAGTCCTCGAAGGTGTGGATCTCCTTGCGCATGCCGCGGGACTCGAAGAAGTCCCGCACCTCGTTCGCTCCGCGTTCCTCCATGGATCGCCCCCTCCCTTGTCCCGTCCCCGGCCGGTTGAACCATCTTGCACCGGGCGCGCCCATCAGGCTTCGTTGACGCAGCCGGAATGCTGTTAAAATAGCATTCTACCCTCCAGGGGAGGTGGAAGATGATTCCGGTTTCGGATGTTGTCGTGATCGCGGGGACGCACGGGGCGATCGTTTGCGGGGCGGCGCCCGTCGGGAGGCCGTCGCGTGCCTGAGCGCCGGGGCGATTTCCTGGGGACCATCCTCGACTCGGTCAACAGCGGGGTCCTCGCGATCGACCGGGAGGGGACGATCATCGTCTTCAACGAAGCCGCCGGCCGCCTCCTCGGGGTGCCGAAGGAGAAAGCGCTGGGGAAGGGCCTCCTCTCCATCGTCCCCAACTCCGGGCTCGTCAACGTGCTCTTCACGGGCGTGCCGGAGGTCGGGCGCCCCCAGGCGATCGGCGCGCGGACGGTGCTTACGAACCGCTCCCCCATCCTCCGGGACGGGGAGCTGATCGGCGCTGTCTCGATCTTTCAGGACATCACGGAAATGGAGAAGATCTCCCGGGAGCTCGACTCCACCAAGGTGCTCGTCCACACCCTGGAGGAGGTGTTGGCCGGGGCGGGGGAGTGGATGGTGGTCGTGGACGCCTCCGGCAGGATCACCATGATCAGCGAGGCGTACGCGGAGTTTCTGGGAGTTGTGGTCCCCGAGGCCGTGGGGAAGCCCGTGACCGAGGTGATCGAGAACACGCGGATGCACATCGTCGCGCGGACCGGCGCGGCGGAGATGGGCGAGGCGCAGACGATCCGGGGACGGGAAGTGATCGTCAACCGGATCCCCCTGCGGGACGGGGACCGGGTGGTCGGCGCGTACGGGCGGGTCGTCTTCAAGGACGTGGAGCAGCTCCGGCAGCTTGCGGGCAAGCTGAACCTCCTCGAATCGAAGGTCAAATATTACGAGGAGGAGCTCACCCACCTTCGCGGGGCGAAATACACCTTCGCAAGCATCGTGGGCTCGGGGCCCGCGGTCGCGGCCGCGAAGGAGGAGGCGCGCCGGGCCTCCCGCACCGACTCCACCGTGCTCGTGCGAGGGGAGACCGGCACGGGGAAGGAGCTTTTCGCCCACGCGATCCACGCGGCCGGGTCCCGCAGGAGCGGCCCCTTCATCAAGCTCAACTGCGCGGCGGTGCCCGCCGATCTGCTCGAGTCGGAGCTTTTCGGCTACGAGGAAGGGGCGTTCACCGGGGCGAAGAAGGGAGGGAAGCCCGGCAAGTTCGAGATGGCCGCCGGCGGGACGCTGTTCCTGGACGAGATCGGGGACATGCCCATCGCGATGCAGGCCAAGCTCCTGCGCGTGCTCCAGGAAAAGGAGGTGGAGCGGGTCGGGGGGACGGCGTCCCGGCGGGTCGACCTCCGGATCATCGCCGCCACCGGGCGGAACCTCGAGGAGCTGGTGGGCGCGGGGAAGTTCCGGGCCGACCTCTACTACCGGATCCACGTGATCCCGATCCACATTCCTCCGCTGCGGGAGCGAAGGGAGGACGTCGAGGAGATCGCTTCGCACATCCTGTCGAAGATCTCCCTCGATTCGGGAGAGCCGAAGCGGCGCATCTCCCCCGACCTCCTCGATATCCTCCGGTCCTACGCCTGGCCCGGAAACATCCGGGAGCTGCAGAACGTCCTCGAGCGGGCCGCCGCCATGGCGCGGGGCGACGTGCTCCTCCCGGAGCACATCCCGCCGCACCTTCTCCTGGCGGTCGCCAACGCGGGGAAGGAGGTGACCCCCGGATCGCTCGCCTCCGCCAAGGCCGAGGCCGAACGAAGCGCCATCCTTGCGGCGCTGAAAGCTTCCCGGGGGAACAAGTCCCGGGCGGCGGAAATCCTCCGCATCCATCGCGTCAAGCTTTATGAAAAGATGAAGCGATACGGGATACCGCCGGTTGTACCTAATTAGGTATATGTAACTTTTTTGGTTCATGATGTTAAGTGCTTCGCCCGCCCGCCGGTTTTACGCAAAAGGAGCAATTCGACCGTTTTTGCGTACCATAATCGGTACATAAATGTGTTAGAACCCTGTTTGATCCTGCTCTGTGGAAAAACGTATCCCGTGTCATGA
Source organism: Deltaproteobacteria bacterium (assembly GCA_016220005.1). Classification (GTDB taxonomy): domain Bacteria; phylum Desulfobacterota; class Deferrimicrobia; order Deferrimicrobiales; family Deferrimicrobiaceae; genus JACRIV01. The sequence continues at coordinate 16,316 of JACRIV010000071.1, read as the reverse complement.
GTTACGTCTCGGAATGCCGGCTTCCTGGCTGCAGGAGGAGGCGTGGCACCGCCCTTGCTCTCTTTGACGGTAACAATCCAGACCAGGGAACGGCAGGGGGCGGATGTACAAGGCAGGCGATTCCGCGGAGATGACGAAGGTGATCACCGAGGAGGACGTTTTCCTTTTCGCGGGGATCACGGGCGACCGAAATCCGATCCACATTTCCAAGGAGTTCGCCGCGAAGAGCCGGTTCGGGGAGCGGCTCGCCCACGGGTTGCTGACCGCCGGCCTGATCTCGGCCGTCATCGGGATGAAGATCCCCGGTCCCGGCTGCCTCTACGTCTCGCAGACGCTCCATTTTCTCGGGCCCGTCAAGATCGGGGACGAGATCACCGCGCGGGCGGAGATCGTCGAGGTGATCTCGGAGAAGCGGCTGCGCCTGCGGACGCAATGCATCAACCAGCGGAAGGAAGTCGTGATCGACGGGGAAGCGATCATCGTCCCGCCGAGAGCGAGGATCCATCCTTAATGAATGTGGACGGAGGATCCGAGCTCCGAGGGGGCGATAAAGCCGTCAACCTGAGTGGACCGCCTCGGGGCGGGCCACGATAAAAAGGAGGAGGGGAAATGAAGAAGGCGCTGGGGGTAGGGGTTCTCGTGCTACTGTTCGCGGCCACGGCCATGGCGGCGGACACGATCAAGCTGGGCGGGATGTTCCCGCTTTCCGGCCGCGCAGCCGACCTGGGGATCACCTGCAGGCAGGGGGCGGAGCTGGCGGTCAAGGAGATCAACGCGAAGGGGGGCGTCCTGGGAAAGAAGCTCGAGCTCCTCTCGGCGGACGACAAGGCGAACGTCCAGGAAGGGGTGTCCCTCGCGAAGCGCTACATCCAGAAGGACGGGGTGAACTTCCTCTTCGGCGTGGTCAGCTCGGCGGGATCGCTTGCGGTCGGCGAGGTCGCCAAGCAGGAGAAGGTGATCTTCATGGACACGGTCGCCTCCACCGATACCCTGACCAAGGAGAAGTGGAACCGGTACACCTTCCGGGTGGGCACCTGCAACTCCCAGGAGGCCAATTCCCTGGCGCTCTATGCGGCGAAGAACAAGAAACTGGTCAAGTTCTACAACATCGGGCCCGACTATGAATACGGCAGGACGATGTGGGAGCTCTTCAAGGCGAAGACGAAGGAGCAGAACCCGAAGGCGGAGTTCATCGGCGAGCAGTGGCCCAAGCTCTTCATCCCCGACTACACCTCGTACATCAACGCGATTCTTTCGGCCAAGCCCGACGCCGTCTTCTGCACCCTGTGGGGCGGGGACCTCGTCGCCTTCATCAAGCAGGCGAAGCCCTACGGGGTCTTCGACAAGATGAAGTGGGTCATCGCCACCGGGGGGGACATCACCGTGGCCAAGGCGCTGGGAAAGGAGATGCCCAAGGGGCTGATCGTCGACCAGAGGTACTACTTCCACTGGCCCAACAGCAAGCGGAACCAAGCGTTCGTGAAGGCGTACACGGCCGACTACAAGGACTACCCGAGCGCCTGGGCGGCCGAGGGGTATGACGGCGTGTACTTCCTCGCCGAGGCGATCAGGAAGGCGGGCTCTCTCGACACCGAGAAGGTCGTCGCCGCGCTCGAGGGGCTGACGCTGGAGCTGCCCCGCGGGAAGGCCACGCTGCGGAAGGAGGACCACCAGCTCTCCAGCGACTTCATGGTCGGCGAGACCGTGTTCGACAAGGCGTATCCCTTCGCCATCGTCGGCAAGTCGGAAGTGTTCCATGCCGACAAGGTCCTCTACTCGATCGAGGAGTGGAAGAAGGCCCAGGCCGCGAACAAGTAGGGCAGAGGGGGGCCGCGTCCCAGTGACCTGTCTCGCAGGGCACCAGAGGGTGCGGCCCCCTTTCCCGCGGGGCGAGGGAGAAGGCGTCCCGCAGGGGCGGTAAGATATTAAAGAGAGAGGACTATGGATCTTTCCTTCCTGACCGTCCAGGTGTTGAGCGCCCTGCGCCAGGCGGCGTTCCTGTTTCTCATCTCCTCGGGGCTGACGCTCGTCTTCGGGGTGCTGAACATCCTCAACTTCGCCCACGGGGCGCTGTACATGCTCGGGGCGTACTTCATCTACTGGCTGACCTTGTACCTGGTCGGCCCCGGGGGGTTCCTCCTCGCGCTTCTGGCCGCGCCGCTGGGCGTGGCTCTCATCGCGGCGGTGCTGGAGATGGGCCTCCTGCGGCGCATCTACATCCAGGAGGAGATCTACCAGCTCCTGCTCACCTACGCGCTGGTCCTCATCATCGACGACCTGGCCAAGATCGTCTTCGGGCCGGAGTTCAAATCGGTCCCCAAGCCGGACTTCGTCTCCGGTTCGGTCACCCTCTTCGGGGGAACCGTGCCGGTGTACACCCTCCTGGTCGTCGTCCTGGCGCCCGCCGTGGCGGCGCTTCTGTGGTACCTGCTCTACAAGACGAAGACGGGGAAAGTCGTCCGGGCGACCTCCTCGGACCGGGAGATGGCCGACGCCCTGGGGATCAACATGTCGGCGCTGTTCACGCTGGTCTTCGCGTTCGGCGCGATCCTGGCGGGCCTGGGCGGAGCGCTGGCGGGGCCGGTGCGGACGGTATTCCCGGGGGTGGGGACCGAGGTCATCATCGAGTGCTTCGTCGTGGTGGTGATCGGGGGACTGGGAAACCTGTGGGGGGCCCTTATCGGATCGATCCTCATCGGCGCCCTGGAGACGATCGGGATCATCGTGTTCCCCGAGTTCGAGATGGCCCTCATCTACCTGCTGATGGTGGCCGTGCTCGTTGTCCGGCCGTGGGGGCTCTTCGGACGTCCGCTCAAGATCAAGGCGCTCTCCGAGAAGAACCTCGAGATGGAGGCGCAGGAGATCTCGCCGGTCCACTTTTCCGTCCACCCGGCCGTGCGGTGGGCGCCGCTGCTCCTGCTGCTCCTGGTCCCCCTTGTCGCCGGCCGGTTCTACCAGTACCTGCTGACGCAGATCTTCGTGGCCTCGCTGATGGCGATCGCCTTCAATCTCCTCCTGGGGATGACGGGCCTGCTCTCGTTCGGGCAGGCGGCGTTCTTCGGGGTCGGCGCCTACGCGGTGGGACTCCTCGTCACGAAGGCCGGGTTCGGGACGCTCCCCGCTCTCCTCCTGTCGCCGGCGGTGGCGGCCGCCGCGGCCGCCGTCATCGGTTTTTTCTGCGTCCGCCTCTCGGGGGTGCACTTCGCGATGCTCACCCTGGCCTTCGGCCAGCTCATCTACGCGGTGGTCTTCAAATGGTACGGGTTCACAGGCGGCGACAACGGGATCCAGGGGATCCCCGTCAAACCGATCGCCGTCGCCGGCCTGGCCGGCATCGACATCGGCTCCACAAAGGAGATGTACTACTTCGTGCTGGTGGTCGTGGGGCTCTCCGTGGAGATTCTGCGCCGGATCCGGTCCTCCCCCTTCGGCGCGACCCTCAAGTCGATCCGGGAGAACGGCCAGCGGGCCTCCTACCTCGGCGTTAACGTCAAGCTGTATCAGTGGACGGCGTTCGTCGTGGCGGGGGCGTTCACGGGTCTGGCCGGCGGCCTCTACGCCTTGATGGAGAAATCGATCTCCCCCGAGATCATCCACTGGACCAAGTCCGCCGAACCGGTGCTGATGACCATCATCGGGGGGATCTACACCTTCGTCGGGCCGGCGGTGGGGGCGGTCGTCTATATCATCCTCAACTCGTACCTCGTGGCCTGGACCGAGAAGTGGGCCCTGGTGCTGGGGCTGGTCCTGCTCACGCTGGTGCTCCTCCTCCCGGGGGGCGTGGTGGGGTTCGTGAACGAGAAGGCCCGTCAAATTTTCGGAAAGCTAAGGTGCATACGCAGATGGTCATTCTCGAAGTCGACAACGTCGTAAAGTCCTTCGGAGGCCTGCGGGCGCTGCAGGACGTCTCCCTATCCGTCGCCAAGGGGGAGATCCGCGCGGTCATCGGCCCGAACGGCGCGGGGAAGTCGACCTTCTTCAACGTCATGACGGGGCTTCTTTCCCCCGACTCGGGCAACGTGGTGTTCAACGGGGAGCGGATCACCGGCATGCCCCCCCACCGGATCATCCGGAAAGGGATCGGCCGTTCCTTCCAGATCACCAACATCTTCCCCCGGATGTCGGTCTTCGAGAACGTCCAGGTGGCGCTCTTCTCCCACCACGGCAAGAACCGCAACCCGCTCTCCCTGGCGCGAAAGTTCAGGGAGATCGGGGAGGAGGCGCTTTCGATCCTCGAACAGGTGGGGCTCGCGGACAAGTACGACGCCTCCGCCTCGATCCTCTCCCACGGGGACCAGAAGCGGCTGGAGATCGCGATCTCCCTGGCCTCCCGGCCCGCGCTTCTGCTGCTCGACGAGCCGACGGCGGGGATGTCCCGGTTCGAGAGCCGGGAGACCGTGGCGCTGCTGCAGAAGATCTCCCGGGAGCAGGGGCTGACGCTCGTTTTCACTGAGCACGACATGGACATCGTCTTCGGCATCTCGGAGAGGATCACGGTCCTCCAGCAGGGGGCGGTCATCGCGGACGGGACGCCGGCGGAGATCAAGGCGAACCCCCAGGTGCGCAAGGCGTACCTGGGGGAGGAAATCACGGAGTGAAGATCCCATGCCGCTCCTCGATCTGAATTCCATCAACACCTTCTACGGCCGGAGCCACATCCTCTTCGACGTCTCGCTGTCCGTCGAGAAGGGGGAGGTGGTGAGCCTGATCGGCCGCAACGGCGCGGGGAAGAGCACCACCTTCCGGTCGATCATCGGGCTGACCCCCCCGCAGTCGGGGGAGGCTCGCTTCAAGGGTGAACTTCTCCGCGGCCTCCGGGCATACCAGATCTGCCGCAGGGGGATCGGCTTCGTCCCCGAAGACCGCCGGTGCTTCCCCGACCTGACGGTCCGGGAGAACCTGGAGGTTGCGGAAAGGCGGGAGAAGGAAGTCGCCCATCCCTGGACGGTCGAACGGATCTACGCCCTCTTCCCCCGCCTGCAGGAGCGGGAGAAGAACCTGGGCTCGCAGCTTTCGGGCGGCGAGCAGCAGATGCTCACCATCGCCCGGACACTGATGACCAACCCGGAGGTGCTGCTCCTCGACGAGCCGTCGGAGGGGCTCGCCCCGCTGGTGGTCGCCCTCCTCGCCGACCTGATCGGGGAGATCCGCAAGGAGGGGGTCACGGTGCTGCTGGCCGAGCAGAACCTCCACTTCTGCGCCAAGGTGTCGGACCGCGGGTACGTGATCGACAAGGGCTCCGTGAAATACGAGGGGACGATGGCGGACCTCCTGTCCAACGAGGAGGTCAAGGAGAAGTACCTTGCGGTGTGAGCGGCGCGTTCCATGAGCGGATTCGAGGAGTTCGCGGAGGAGGCGTTCTCCCTCGCAGGGATCGCCGCCAAGCCGGAGGCGCTGAAGGGGATACGGGTGCTCGAGCTCGCCACCCGGATCTTCGGGCCCGCGACGTCCGATTATCTGGGAGAGTTCGGCGCGGAGGTCATCAAGGTCGAGCTCCCCCTGCGGGGGGATCTGATGCGGTACGTCGCGCCGCAGGGGTTCTTCTGGAAGGACGTCTCCCCCGCCTTCCTCCCCCTCAACAGGAACAAGCTCCACGTGGCGATCGACGTGCGGCTCCCGGAGGGGAAGGACCTGTTCACCCGCCTCGCCGAAAAGTCGGACGTCGTCGTGGAGAACCTGCGCGCGGGGACGATGGACGAGTGGGGTATCGGCTACCTGCAGCTTCGCGAGTGCAACCCCCGGCTGGTCTACGCCGCCAACTCCGGGTTCGGCCAGTGGGGGCCGTATTCCCAGGGGCGCGCCTCCTACGACGCGACCGCCCAGGCCGTCTCCGGGTTCTCGGCCATCACCGGGTTTCCGGGCCATCCGCCGGTCAAGGCGGGTTTTTGGGTCGGCGATTACACGGCCGCGCTCTTCTCCGCGATCGCAATCCTCGCGGCGCTTGCGTCCCGCCGTCGGACCGGCGAGGGGCAGATGATCGACATGTCGCAAGCCGAGTCGATGATCCGCACGCTGGACTGGACGTGGCCCTACGCGGGGCTCACCGGAAAAGACAGGGAGCGGGCCGGGAACCAGGACGTGGCGCTTCCCCCTTCCGGCATCTACCGGTGCGCCGACGGATTCGTGGCCGTCTCGGTGCGCGACGAGGAGGAGCGGGCCGGGCTCCTGAAGGCCGTCGGGCCTGCCTCTCCCGGCACGGGCTCGACCGGAGAAACCGGGGCGCTCCCGCCGGAGCGGGTTGCCGCCTTCACGGCCGCCCGGACGCGCGAGGAAATACTCCGCATCTCGGAGGGGGCCGGCTTCTCGGCTGCCCGGGTTGTGGGGGGGGGCGAGCAGTACAACGATCCCCACCTGCGCGCCCGTGGAACGGTGTGGGAGCTCGACGATCCCTTGTACGGGCGGATCGACGAGTTCGGGCCGGGTCCGAAGCTCTCCGAGAGCCCCGGCCGGATCAAGTGGACCGCCAAGCCGGTCGGGTACCACAACGAGCAGGTGTTCGGAGGGCTGCTCGGCCTTTCGCCGGCGGAGATGAAAGAGCTTGCGCGGAAGAAGGTCATCGGCAAGTGGGCCGACGTCCCCGGAGCGAGGCCGCCCAAGGCTTCACCGCCGGGAGGACCGGGGAAGGTGGGAGGAGGGTCGATCGCGGGATGAGCGCGTTCGCCGACTGGGCCAGGAGGGCCACCGATCCCCGGCAGGCGAAGGAGAAACCCGAGGCGCTTCCCGGCGTGCGCGTCCTGGAGCTCTGCCCCGGGCATTTCGGTGGGATGGTGGCGGCCTCGATCCTCGGGGAGTTCGGGGCCGAGGTGATCAAGCTGGAGCCGCCCGGCGGGGACCCCGCAAGGATGTACGCCCCCGAAGGGATCTCGATCGCGGGGACCGGCCTGCCCTTCCTCTCCGAGGCGCGCAACCGCCGGTTCGTGACCCTCTCGCTGGAAAACGAGGAGGGCCGGGGCCTCTTTCGGCGCCTCGCGCAGGGGGCGGACGTGGTCGTGACCTCGGAAGGGGCCGCCCGTATGGAAGAAATGAAGATCGGATATGAGGCCCTCTCCCGGGAGAACCCGGGCCTGATCTTCCTTGCCCTCTCGGCGTATGGATCGTTCGGCCCTGACGCGCGCCGGCGAGTCAAGGATGCGGACATCCTGTGCCAGGCCCTCTCCGGGGCTCCGTACATCGTCGGTGAGCCGGAGTCCGGCGGCAGTCCTCCGGAACCGCACCAGGCGCCGACCCGCCTTGGGAACTGGCACGCCTGGTTCATCCAGGGGCTTTGGGGAGCTTTCGGGGTTCTGGCGGCCCTGAATTTCAGGTCGGAATCGGGGAAGGGCCAGTTCGTCGATGTGTCCGGCGCGGAGGCGCTCATGAAGTTCGCCGACTACAACGTCACCTGGATGCACACCGCCGGGAAAGCGCGGGAGCGGGTCGGAAATTTCGACCCCGCGGTCTTCCCCTACACCTACATCCGCTGCAAAGACGGCTACACCTTCATTGCGGCGTACAACGACGAGGCGTTCGAGTCGCTCATGACCATCATCGGCCATCCGGAGCTCACGAGGGACCCGCGGTTTTCCACACCGACCGCCCGCGTGCGGATGGAGAACGAGAAGGCGCTCCTCGAGATCCTCGAGGAGTGGTCGACTACCCGGACCGCCGGCGAGATCCTGCGGGAGGTCGAGGACTACACTTCCCGAAAAAGAGGTCCCGGGGCCGCGGTGGTGACGGGCCGCGTCAACCGCCCCCTCGAGACTCTCGGAGAAGCGAACTGGTGGGAGCGGGGCTGCTTCACCCGCGTCCAGGATCCCGTCTACGGCGACCTGCTCCTAGCGGCGCCTCCGTGGAAGATGAGCGGCACCCCGGCCCGTCTGCAATCCGTCTGCCGGCCCCCGGGCGCGGACAACGGGGAGGTCTATTGCGGCCTCCTCGGCCTGTCCGGCGCCGATCTCGACTCCCTTTCCGCCCGAGGGATCATCTAACGGAACGTTCCCCATACCCGTTGCAACGGAGGTGCTTCATGAAGCGGCGTCGCATGCGATTCCTTGGGATCGTCGCTCTCGCCACGGTCGGCGCCCTGTTTGCCGCGCCGGCGCTTGCAGACGATGACCACGACGGGGGGCCTCGCTTTATTGTCGGAGAGATCCTCCACAAATCCTACGATGGCCTCACCGACGACCTTCTGACCGGGGGGCTGGGAAGGGCCGGCCTGCAGTCCCCTGCTCCTCCGGGCTTCGCCGATCCGCTCCACCCGACCACAGCGGAACTGCGCCAGCGCGCCATCTACAACAATTACCGGGCGCTTGTCGACATGACCACCAAGGGGGGGTATGGGGTGCTGTACGGCCCGAACATCGACCTGAGCGGCCACGACACGCTGGGCGAAGGCAAAATCGCGGGGGATGAATTCCTGGCCTACGCGGACAAAGGCGCCGGTCAAAAGAACGTGACCATGATGGTGCAAATACCCGCTTCTTTCGATCCGAACAACGCCTGCATCGTCACGGCCACCTCCAGCGGCTCCCGCGGCGTATATGGCGCCATCGGAACCGCCGGCGAGTGGGGGCTCAAGCGCGGTTGCGCGGTGGCCTACACCGACAAGGGCACCGGAAACGGCGCCCATGACCTGCAGGCCAACACCGTGAACCTGATCGACGGGGTACGGCAGGATGCAGTCAGCGCGGGCACGCTGTCGAACTTCACCGCCGATCTCACCCCCGCCGGGCTGGCCGAATTCAACGCGCTGACCCCGAACCGGTTCGCCTTCAAGCATGCCCACTCGCAGCAGAACCCGGAGAAGGACTGGGGCAGGAACACCCTGGAGGCCGTCAAGTTCGCGTTTTTCGTGCTCAACGAGAAATTCGGCACCCCCGCCGACCCGCGCCCGATTCGGCGCTGGCGATCCTGCGCGACAGCGGCTGGGAGCCGGAATCCGACCTGCTGCACGCCTCCCACTACGTTACCTCCGCGACACCCGGCGTGGCCTTGACCTACGCCAACGCCTACGGCAGGTTCAGCGTCGCCGAAAACCTTTGCGGATTCAGCTTCGGCGCCACCACGCCCGCCGGCCTCCCCGCTCCAATAGCGGCCTCAACGGTGGCTCGCATCTTCGCCGACGGCAACGGCGTTCCTCCGACCGGCGGCGTCAACATCATCAACAATAACTCCCTCGGCGGCCCGCTGCTGGACGGCCTCTCGGTATCGCCCTCCACCGGGCTGGCCGATTTCAATGTGGATGGCGCCCTCTGCCTTCGCAGCCTGTTCACGGGCGCCGACCCGGCGACCGGCATGGAGCTTGCCGGCAAGGCCGGGAAGAACGCCGAGAAAGTGCGGGAAGGGATCGATGAGGTGCTGCGCGACGGCGACCTGCGCGGGAAACCGGCGATCATCGTGCACGGCCGCTCGGATGCGCTGGTGCCCGTGAACTTCTCGTCGCGGCCCTACTTCGGCCTGAATCACCTCGTCGAAGGGCACCGCAGCCGGCTCCGCTATTACGAGGTCACCAACGCCCAGCACTTCGATACCTTCATCGGCGCCGGCATCCTGGCGGGCTACGACACGCGCTTCGTGCCCCTGCACGTCTATTTGATCCAGGGCTTGAACCTGATGTTCGACCACCTGAAGAACGGCACGCCGCTGCCGCCTTCCCAAGTGGTGCGCACCGTCCCGCGCGGCGGCACCCCGGGCGCGGCACCCCAGATCGCGCCCGCCAACGTGCCGCCGATCCAGGCGAAACCGGCGGCCGGCGATTTGATCACCTTCAGCCATTTCACAGTGCACGTGCCCGAGTGATGATTGCCTCCGCAGGGGCGCACGCCGTGCGCCCCTGCGGAGGTCCCTCCCACCCGCTGGGCAGACTCGCCGCCGCGATCCTTGGCGCCTTCCGCCAATCCTGCATGAAACCGAGTTGTTTCGCGGCCGTATGGACCGCCGGGGCCGAGAGGAAGAAGATCCCCCGGGGCGGAGGTGGGAGCCCCGGGGGAATCCCCATCCGCCCGCGAATTCAGTGGCGGGGGTTGCGGGCGGTTACGCCTCTTCGGGGAGAAGAGGCAATTAAAGGGTCGTCTTCCCTTCTTTCCTATCCTTCTTATCGGCAGCCCCCCGCCGGAACTTTAGGGACGGTGCTGGAGAAGGACCTGGCAGGACCGTCCCTGTTTTTGGAGGCGGGGATTGGAGAAAATCCCCGGGCGCTGGTAGACTCTTTCCGCGTGGGCCGTCGTTGATACCGGAGGGATCCGTTGGACTTTTCCGCCATCCTGAGAGACCTGGCCGTGGTCCTGGCGATCGCCATCGGCGTTGCGCTCCTCTTCGGGAAGCTCCGGCTCTCCGTGGTCGCGGCGTTTCTCGTGGCCGGGGCGATCCTGGGACCGACCGGCGCGGGGCTGGTGTCCGAGTCGGGGGTGGTGGAGGCCCTGGCGGAGATCGGCATCGTCCTGCTCCTGTTCACCGTCGGCCTGGAGATCTCCCTGTCCAGCCTGGGAAAGATGCGGCGGCAGATCCTGTGGGCGGGGAGCGCGCAGGTCTTCGGCACGATCCTCCTTTCCCTCCTGGTCCTGATGCTATTCGGGATGCGCGCCCCCGAGGCGATCTTCGTAGGCTTCGTCGTCTCGCTCTCCAGCACGGCCATCGTCCTGAAGGTGTATGCGGACCGGATGGAGATCGACAGCGCCCACGGGCGCATCTCCTTCGGGGTCCTCCTGTTCCAGGACCTGGCGGTGATCCCGATGATGCTCCTCATCCCGTCGCTCCACCAGTGGGAGACGGCGCAGCCCGGCGTGGTCTTCCTCACCCTGGCGAAGGCAGGGGCCGGTGTCGCGGCGCTCCTCCTGCTGGCGCGGTTCCTCATTCCCCGCCTCCTGAAGGAAATCGTCCGGCTCAACAACCGGGAGATCCTTGCGATGACCGTCCTGCTCGTCGTCCTCGGCACGGCCTACGTCGCTTACCGGTTCGGCCTCTCCCTGGGAATGGGGGCCTTCCTCGCGGGAATGGTGATCTCCGAGTCGGACTACGTCCACGAGATCGCCGCGCAGATCCTCCCGTTCCGGGACGTCTTCAACGGGATCTTCTTCATCTCGGTGGGGATGCTCCTCGACTTTCCGTTCCTCCTGCGCAACCTCCCGCTCGTCCTGGCCATGGCGGGAGCGGTCGCGCTGATCAAGGCGGTCTCCGCCGGGTGGACGGTCCGGGCCCTTGGTTCCCCCTGGCGCGTCGCCGTCATCACCGGCATCGGCCTCTTCCAGATCGGGGAGTTCTCCTTCCTCCTCCTTTCGCAGGGGTACCGCGAGGATCTCGTGAACGCCACCCAGTACCAGTACCTGCTCGCCATCGCCATCCTGACCATGACCGCGACGCCCTTCCTGATGGGTGCGGCTCCCTGGATCGCGAAGCGCTGGGAGCGGTGGATCACGCGAGGCGCCCCGTTTCCCGAGGCGCAAGAGGAAGCCGCTATCCGTAAGACGGGCATGGAGAACCACGTCATCATCGCCGGTTACGGTATGAACGGGAAGAACCTCGCCCGCGTGCTCCGCGCGACGCGGGTGCCGTACGTGGTCGTGGACCTGAACGACGCCCAGGTGCGGGAAGGAAGGGCCGCCGGGGAGCCGATGTTCTACGGCGACGTGCACCGCCCGGAGATCCTGGACCGGCTGGGGGTGGCCCGCGCCAGGATTCTCGTGCTCGCCATCTCTGATCCCATGGGGACGCGGAGGGCGGTGGCGGTGGCCAGGAGGAGCAACCCAAACCTCTTCATTCTGGTCCGGACGCGGTACGTGGCGGACGTGGACGACCTCATCGCCTTGGGCGCCAACGCCGTCATCCCGGAGGAGTTTGAGACCTCCGTGGAGATCTTCGCGCGGGTCCTCTCCGAGTACCACGTGCCCGACCACGTGATCCGGCAGCAGGAGGAGCTGATCCGGAGCGGGACCTACCGGATTCTCCGCGAGCGGGCGGCCGTAAGCAGCAGCGCCATGCTCGCCGAGTTCGAGGAATTCCTGAAGAGGAAGGTGATCGAGATCTACTTCGTGGCGAAAGGCTCGGACTGGGAAGGGAAGACGGTGGAGACCCTCCCGGCGGGGAACGACACGGGGATCGTCCTCCTGTCGATCCTCCGGGAGGAACGGGCGATCATCCAGCCGGGGCCGGGGGAGCGGCTTGCTGCCGGGGACAAGCTCGTCCTCTTCGGCGGGCACGCGCCGCTGGCATCCGCCCTGTCGGCCCTGGCGAAGGGCGGGGCGACGCGTTAACCCCGCAGCTTCTTCTGGATCCGCTTCAGGCGCTCTTCGTGGTCGGCCTCCTCGCGGGCCAGTATCCGGAAGATCTCCTTCATCTGCGGGTCCGTAAGCGAAGCGGCGAGGCGGTCGTAATGGCTCCGGGCATGCGCCTCGGCCACGATCGCGAAGGTCAGGTAGTCGTCGGCGGGAGAGCTTTCGGTGAGCCCCGCACCCACGAGCCGCGCCTTGTACAGCTTCCATGCCTCGTCCTTGAACGCCTTCACGATATCCACCCGGGAGAGGGCGGCCTCCGCATCCTTGCGCACCGCGGAAAAGATCTCCGCGAGGCGCCCGACGTGGGACTCCTCCGCCTCCGCGAGGAAGCGCAACACCCTTTGCGCCTCTTCGTCTTCCGCCCGGTTGGCGAGCATCGTGTAGAGGTTCATCGCCTGCAGTTCCATGAGCACGCACTGCTCGACCGTCTGCTCGAAATCGGATCCGAACCCGGGCATGGAAACCCTCCCTGCCGACCCCCTGCCGGCCCGTTCCGGAAAGCAAAGGGCAAGGCGTCGGGCGACCTAGAAAGTTTTCGACCTCAGTGATAGATGATAATATAAAAATCAAGTATACGGTTTATCCTGGAGGGTCTTCCGATGAGCCCTGTCGACCCCGATTATGCGAAGTACGAACGGGCGCTCCACCGTTATTTCCAGATACCGGCAGCGGAACGGAAGTCGAAGGACAGGGAAAAGATCCTCAAGATACTCGGTATCGAGAACCCCCAGGAGTTCCTGGGGATGCACATCCCTCTCTGGGAAGCGAAGGTCGACGAGCTGCTCGACCCGACGAGCACGGACATGCTTCCCATCAGCATCTCCCATTCATACGTGAACTGGGTACGAGGGGCGATCCGGATGCTGCCGTCCCCGGCGCGGGTCAGGATCTTCACCTCGAAGCTCAAGATCACGGGGCTCAAGAAGGCGATCCTCACCCTCCTTTCCCGGATGGCCCGGAACAACGGGCCGCGCGACTTCGAGGTGACCGACGTGCAGCTCGTCGAGAAGGTGCACAAGGACACGCTCTTCACGGTGAAGGACAGCACCGGCCGGGAGACCCAGCTCTACGTGTCGCGGTTCGGGTGCCTCGGGGAATACATCTACAGCGGGCTGCCCGGGCTGGTCGGCCTCCCCGCCCTGCCCGTCGTCTACCACCTGACCCCCCAGGGGGAGGAGGTGCTCCTCAAGCCGAAGGAGGAGGGGATCAACATCTACCTGGAAGAGGGGATACCGGTCTCCCGTATCCTCAAGGACGGGGCCTGGTGGGTGGAGGGGGCGGCGCGTCAGGACGCCCTCGGGGACAGCACCGGGACGGCGCTCCGCTACGGCCACTACGTCGCCACTCCCGACAAGCAGGTCGTCATGATCGACAACATCGAGCTGTTCCATCTCGATGAGACCGACGTGCGGATCTTCGAGCCGATCTACGAGTTCCTCCCGAAGAAGGCCTACCCGGACGAGGGAGGGAAGCGCGCGACCCTCCAGACGCGGATGCAGAAGGAGTACGATCGGGCCTACCAGGACCAGCAGCAGGTCATCGCCAGGGAGTGGGGCGAAATCGAACGATATCTCATGGAGATGCGCCGCCATATCCGGACGTACACGGGCGAGGTCTTCGAGACGATCCTGGCAAAGATCAAGACGCGGGTGTTCGCGCGGCAATGAGGCGGGGAAGGGCCGCCTCTCCGATATCCCGGGGGAGCGCGGCGGTTCTCCTCAGCGCGGCCGCGGCCCTTTTGTGCTCCTGCTCCTCCTTCTTCCATGGGAGCGCCCCGCAGCGGGACGGCGCCCTGGCCGTCCCCGGCCTGACTGCTCCCGTGGAGATCGTGCGGGACCGGTACGGGATCCCCCACATCACGGCGCAAAACGACCGCGACCTCCTCTTCGCGCAGGGGTTCGCCCACGCCCAGGACCGGCTCTACCAGATGGACACGGAGCGGCGGCTGGCCGGGGGAGAGCTGGCGGAGATCTACGGGGAGAAGGCCCTTCCCGCGGACCGGCTCTTCCGGCACCTGGGGTTCGCGGCGCGCGCACCCGCGCTTTTCGCCTCCTGGCCCCATAAGACGCAGGAGCTCGTCCGGGCGTACTGCGCGGGCGTCAACGCCGCCATGGACTCGCTGCGCGCCTGGCCGGCGGAGTACCGCCTCCTGCGCATCGCCCCCCGGAAATTTACGCCCGAGGACGTTGCCGCGGTGGGCCTCCTCAAGGCGTTCGGCCTGGCCCAGTGGGTCGAGGAGGCGACGTTGTACAAGGTCGCCCAGCGCCTCCCCCGGGAGAAGCTCGAAGAGCTTCTTCCGCGCGTACCCCCCGGCTCCCCGGTGGTCATGCCGGGCACAGGCCCCGCCGCCGCGCTGCAGCCGGTCTCCCCGTCGGTCCTTTTCGAAGGGCTTGCCTCCCTGCGCCGGACCCTCGGAGAGTTTCCCCGCTCCGGCGGCTCGAACGCCTGGGCCGTCTCGGGGAGGAAGAGCGCCACCGGCCATCCGATCCTGGCGAACGACCCTCACATGGTGCTGCCGTGCCCGTCCCTCTGGTACGAGGTCCACCTGACGGCTCCCGGGATGGACGTTTACGGAGTCTCGTTTCCCGGCGCCCCCGGGGTGGTGATCGGGCACAACAGGAAGATCGCATGGGGCTTCACCAACGCGATGCTGGACGACGCGGACTTCTTCGTCGAGAAGGTGGACGGGGAGCGCGTGATGTTCCGGAAAAAATGGGTCCCCCTGGTCCGGCGGGTGGAGACGATCCGGGTCCAGGGGGGGAAGAACGAGACCGTGACGGTGCAAGAGACGCCCCACGGGCCGATCTTCTCCCCGATGCTGCCGGGAGTCGCAGCCGCTCTCTCCTTCCATTGGGTGGGATACGACGGAGGGGACCCGGTGGGCGCGCTCCTGGCCCTGAACCGCGCGCGCAACCCCGAGGAGTTTCTCGCGGCGGTGTCCGGCTTCCCCGCCCCCGCCCAGAACGTCGTGTACGCCGACGAGGCGGGGAACATCGGCGTGGCGATGGCCGGCAGGATCCCCGTGCGCAAGGGGGGCGGCGGGCTCCTTCCCGTTCCCGGCGACACCGGGGAGTGGGACTGGAAGGGGACGGTCCCTTTTTCCGAAAACCCCAAGGTGTGGAACCCGCCGGAGCATTTCGTCGCCGCGGCCAATTTCCCGCCCGCGGGGCGGTCGTACCGCCATTACCTCTCCCGCCTCTACGAGCCCGCCGACCGGGGAAGGCGGATCATCCGGATGCTGCAGTCGAAGGAGAAGCTCTCGGTGGAGGCATTCGAGCGGATGCAGGGAGACGTTCTCATTCCCGAGGCGGCGAAGACGGTCGCGCTCGCGATCCGGGTGGCGCAGAAGCGGGAGGCGGAGTCGCCGGCGTTCCGGGACGCGGCGAAGATCCTTTCGGAGTGGGACCGGAGCGCCGGGGCGGACAGCCGCGGCGCGGTCCTGTACGAGGTCTTCTACGAGAAGCTGATCGAAAACGTGTTCCGGGATGACCTGGGAGACGACCTCTACGAGGAGTTCTCCCGCTCCTCGCGGCTCGCGTGGAACGCCATGGACCGGGCGATCGAAAGGGGGGACTCGCTTTTCTTCGAGAACGCCGCGACGGGGCGAAAAGACTCCCTCGAGGACCTCGTGGCGCGATCCCTCCTGGGGGCGATGAATTTCCTGAAGGACCGGCTGGGGGGCGTCGCGTCGACCTGGATGTGGGGACGCCTCCACCAGGCGACCTTCGAGCATCCTTTCGGGAAGAACCGGTATCTCCAGCGGTGGTTCAACATCGGGCCGAATGCCGTCCCGGGGGACGGGAAAACCGTGTACAAGGAGGAGTTCCGCCACGGGACGGACTTCTCGGTGCTCGTCGGCCCTTCGATGCGCCAGGTGGTCCCGCTGGGATTCCGGAAGATGGCCCGTTCGGTGATCACGACGGGGGAATCGGGGCACTTCTTCGAGCGCCACTACAAGGACCAGACTCCCTTGTGGCTCTCCGGGAAGACCCATCCCGTGTGGACGGAGAGGGAGGAGATCGAGGCCAACGCGGAGTCCCGCCTTATACTCACGCCCAAATAGGGACG